>CBDUBX010000280.1:0-3734 GCA_965365495.1 uncultured Burkholderiales bacterium | reverse complement strand
GCCGGCGAGCACAGGAACAGCGTCAGCTCGCCGAGCTGCTCGGGCGTCGTGAACTGCTGCGACGGCTGCTTCTCGCCGAGCAACGCGATCCGCGCCGCGTCGGGCGACAGACCTTCGCGCGCGGCGCGGGCGTCGATCTGCTGCTGCACCAGCGGCGTCAGCACCCAGCCCGGGCAGATCGCGTTGACGGTGACGCCGGTCGTCGCCAATTCCAGCGCCGCCGACTTCGTGAAGCCGACGATGCCGTGCTTGGCCGCGACGTAGGCGCTCTTGGCCGCGGACGCGACGAGGCCGTGCGCGCTGGCGATGTTGACGATGCGCCCCCAGCCGCGCTGCTTCATCGTCGGGATAGCCAGCCGCGACGTGTGGAACGCGCTGCTCAGGTTGATCGCGATCACCGCGTCCCAGCGCGCCGGCGGGAAGTCCTCGACCGGCGCGACGTGTTGGATGCCAGCGTTGTTGACGAGGATGTCGACGCCGCCGTAGCGCTCCGCGGCGAAGGCCATCATCTGCTCGATCTGCTCGGGCCGGCTCATGTCGGCGCCGTGATAGGCGACGTCGCCGCCGTGCTCGCGCACCGCGGCCTGCGCCGCGTCGACGTCGCCGAAGCCGTTGAGCACGAGCTTGGCGCCGTGGCGGGCGAGCGTCTTGGCGATGCCCAGACCGATGCCGCTCGTCGATCCGGTGACGAGCGCGGTCTTGCCGTTCAGGTCCATCAGTGGCGTCTCCTGTCGATGTGTCGACCGATTGTTCCACCGGGCGGAGGGGCGATGGCCGCCGGCGGCCGCCGGCATGGGCATTGCCGCTACGCGTATTGGGGCCACGCGGTGCGGCCGAACCTGCCGGGAGTCGACATGCAGTCCTTCGTACCCGTATCCGCCGCCGCCCCTGCCCCACTGCGCAGCGGGTTGGCCGCCGTCGCCGCGTGCTGCGCGCTGCTCGCCGCCGCACCGGCGCTCGCCCAGACATCGGCGCCCGACGCGACGCGCGCCGCAGGCGGCTCGGCGCTGGCCCAGGAAGACCGCGAGTTCGTCGAGAAGGCCGCCCAGGGCGGCATGATGGAAGTCGAGCTCGCAAGATCGCGCGCGAGAAAGCGGCCAGCGCGGCGGTCAAGAACTCGGCGCGATGATGGTCCAGGACCATTCGAAGGCCAACGACGAGCTGAAGCAGGTCGCGTCGCGCAAGGGCCTCGCGGTGCCGGCCGCCCTCGGACGAAAAGCATCGCTAGGACGTCGAGAAGTTCCGCTCGATGGCCGGCGGCGCGGCCTTCGACGCGACCTACATGCGGCAGATGGTCGACGACCACCAGAAGGACGTCGCGCTGTTCGAGAAGCAGGCCAGCGGCGGCCGCGACGCCGACCTCAAGGCTTTCGCCGGCAAGACGCTGCCGACGCTGAAGCAGCACCTGCAGCACGCCGAGAAGACCCACGCCGCGGTCGACGGCGCGAAGGGCGCGGCGAAGAAGTGACGTCGGGTGGTGCAGACTGGCGCCTCGACCGTCCGAGGAGGAACTGCGAGATGCTGGTCTTCGACATCCCGAACATGAGCTGCGGCCATTGCGAGCGCGCGATCACCGAAGCCGTCAAGGGGCTCGACCCGCGCGCCACGGTGCGCGCCGACCTCGACAGCAAGAAGGTCGAGGTCGACACCACCGCCGACCGCCAGGCCGTGGTCGCGCGGCTCACCGACGCGGGCTACTCACCGACCGCGCCCTGACGCGCTGTCGGCGGCGCGGCGCGTGGCGGCGATCCACGTCACCGACATCGAGGCGGCGATCAACTGGTGGCGGGCGCGGCGCCCGTCGCCCGACGGCGTCGGCGCGTGCGCCGAGGTGCGCGCGCTGGCCGAGGTCTACGGCGCGATGGCGTGGCAGCGCCGCAGCGAATGCGCCGAGTCGGCGCTGCCGCCGGCGGCGCTTGCCGCGTGGCTCGAGTGGTACGCGTCGACGCCCGACGCGCCGTGCATCGCGATCTGCTCGACGAGCCAGGGCGACGCCGTCTGCAAGGGCTGCGGCCGCAGCGCCGATGAGGTGCGCGACTGGCCGGCGATGTCGCCATTCGCCAAGCGCGCGGTGTGGCGGCGGATCACGGCCGACGGCAGCGCGTGGCGCTTCAACCGCTACGCCGAGCGGGCGCGGGGGCAGCTGGTGACCGTGGTGAACGGTGAGCGCGCCAACGTCGGCGCAGCGGGCGTCGACACCGCGCCCGGCGCCGTGTCGCGCCGCTGACGTGGCCCCACCGGACGCGCCGGGCGGGCCGGCATCGCGGCCGTCGCCGACGCCAGCCGCTGCTGCTTCGTCGGTGGCTGCGGCCGCGAGGGCGTCGGTCGCCGCAGCCGCGCTGCCGGCTTCGGCGGCGCGGGCGACGGCGGCGCCCGGCGGCGTTCCCCCGGTCCGCCGCCGTTTTGCCCGCCTCGTCGCCGACGCGCGCCGTATCGTTCGCCTCGCGTGGCCGGTGTTCGTCGGCCAGATGTCGCTGCTGGCGTTCGCGACGATCGACACCGTGCTCGTCGCGCGCGCGTCGGCCAGCGACCTCGCAGCGCTCGCCGTCGGCGCCGCGGCCTACGTGACGGTGTTCGTCGGCCTGATGGGCGTGGTGATGGCGCTGTCGCCGGTCGTCGGCCAACTCCACGGTGCCGAGCGACACGAGGACGCCGGGCGGCAGGTGCACCAGGCGGTGTGGCTCGCACTCGGCCTGGCCACGCTCGGCTGCACGCTGCTCGTGTTTCCCACGCCGTTCCTCGCGCTCGCGCGCACGTCGAGCGATGTCGACGCCAAGGCGCGCGGCTACCTGCTGGCGCTGGCGCTGTCGCTGCCGGCGTCGTTGCTGTTCACGGTGTGGCGCGCGTTCAACATCGCGGTGTCGCGGCCGAAGGCGGTGATGAAGCTGCAGATCGGCGCGCTGGCACTGAAGGCGCCGCTGTCGGCGGCGCTGGTGTTCGGCGTGCCCGCGGTCGGCGTGCCGGCGCTCGGCGTCGTCGGCTGCGGCGTCGCGACCGCGGTGGCGATGTGGTCGCAGGTGCTCGGCGCGGCGTGGCTGCTGCAGCGCGACCGCATTCACGAACGACGCTACGACCGCTACGCGCTGCTCGGCCGCGGCCTCGACCGGCCGAACGCGGCGTCGCTCGCGCAGCTGCTGCGGCTCGGCGTGCCGATGGGGCTGGCGATCGGCGTCGAGGTCACCGGCTTCACGTTCATGGCGCTGTTCATCGCGCGGCTCGGCACGACCGCGGTCGCCGGCCACCAGCTCGCCGCGAATCTCGTCGCGCTGCTGTTCATGCTGCCGCTGGCGCTGGGCAACGCGACCGGCGCGCTGGTTGCGCAGCGCGTCGGCGCCGGCGACGCTGCCGACGCGCGCCGCCTTGGCTGGCACGGGCTGATCGTCGCCACCGCGTTCGCCACGGTCGCCGGCGGCGCGCTGTACGCGGCGCGCGCCCCGGTGCTGGCGCTGTACACCGCGAACCCGGCAGTGCTCGCCGCGGCATGGCCGCTGACCGCTTGGGTCGCACTGTTCCACATCGCCGACGCGGTGCAGGCGGTGGCGGCGCACGTACTGCGTGCGCACAAGATCGTCGTCGTGCCAGTGGCGATCTACGTCGCCGCGCTGTGGGGGGTCGGCTTGGGCGGCGGCTACGCGCTGGCGTTCGCCGACGCGGCGGCGGTGCCCGCAGCGCTGCGCGGCGCGAGCGGCTTCTGGATCGCCGCGACCGCCGGCCTGGTGCTCGCCGCGGCGGGG
>CBDUBX010000279.1:0-3745 GCA_965365495.1 uncultured Burkholderiales bacterium | reverse complement strand
TCCATCGCGTCCTGGTGGCGGCGGATGAAGTCCTGGTAGGTGTCGATGCCGCGCAGCTGCAGCACCGTGTTGCGCACCGCTGCCTCGACGAGCACCGCGAGGTTGCGCCCGGCGTCGACCGCGATCACGACCTTGCGCACCGGCAGGTCGAGCACGTCCTCGTACAGCGGTTCGTAGGGCAGCCGCTCGAAGTCGCGTTCCATCGTCTCCTTGCGAACGAGGTGGACGATGAGCTTCAGCCGCATCTTCCGCCGCACCGCGGTCTCGCCGAAGATCGCCTTGATGTCGAGCAGGCCGATGCCGCGCACCTCGAGCAGGTTCTGCAGCAGCGCCGGGCAGCGGCCTTCGAGCGCGGTCTGCGAAATGCGGTAGATGTCGACCGCGTCGTCGGCGACGAGGCCGTGGCCGCGCGACACAAGCTCGAGCCCGAGCTCGCTCTTGCCGAGCCCCGACTCGCCGGTGAGCAGCACGCCGAGCCCGAGGATGTCCATGAACACGCCGTGGCGCGTCGTGCGGTCGGCGAAGTGCTGGCCGAGGTAGCCGCGGACCAGGTCGATGACGTGGCCGGCCGACTCGGCGGTGACGAACAGCGGGATCTCGGCGCGGTCGCACATCGCGACCAGCCGCTCCGGCGGCGTCTGCCGGTCGGCAACGATCAGCACCGGCGGCTCGAGCGTGACGATGCGCGAGATCCGCCGCTCCTGGTCGTCGGCCGGCGACGACGTCAGGTAGGCGACCTCGCGCCGGCCGACGATCTGGACGCGGTACGGGTGGATGTAGTTCAGGTAGCCGACGAGGTCGGCGGCCGACCGTGCGTCGCGCACCGCGGCGTCGTCGAACTTTCGGTCGGGGTGCGCGTGGCCGGCGATCCAGTCCCAGCGCAGCGCGTCGTGGTGGGCTTCGAACAGCGCCTCGGCGCTGATCGTCGTCGGCTTCACGCCGGCGGTCCGGCGAGCGTCGCTGCGGCCGGCGCCGCGGTCAGGCGACCGATTTCAGCGGCTCCCAGTCGGAGATCAGCTTGTGCACCGCGGCCGCGTCGGCCTCGCTGCGCAGCCGCTCGCGCAGCTCGCGGTCGGACAGCATCTCGGCGATCTCCGACAGGATCTCGAGGTGGCGCTGCGTCGCCGCCTCGGGGACGAGCAGGAAGATCAACAGCGACACCGGCTCGTCGTCGGGCGCGTCGAACGGGATCGGCTGCTGCACGCGCAGCACCGCGGCGAGCGGGTTCTTCAACCCCTTGATGCGGCCGTGCGGAATCGCCACCCCGTGACCGAGGCCGGTCGAGCCGAGCCGTTCGCGCGCGAACAGGTTGTCGGTGACGGTGCCACGGGCGATCGCGTGCTGGTTCTCGAACAGCAGCCCGGCGTGCTCGAAGACGCGCTTCTTGCTGGTCGCTTCCACGTCGACCATCACGTTGGCGGCCGGCAGGATCGCGGCGAGACGGTTCATTCGAGAGGCCTCCGTCGCCCCGGGCGAACGGCCGCCGGGGCGCGGGTCGGGTGTCGCAGAAAAGTCATCATAGCAATCGACCGGCCGCGGCGCGCGCGCCGCGCGGCGCGTGGCGCGCGGTGGTGCGGAAAACCGCCGCCGTTGCCGCTTCGTGCAACGGCCACGGCGCGAGCGACCCGCTCAGACGGCGTCGGGCAGCTGGCGCTTCGGCGAGGCGTGGTGGTGGTTCTGCAACCGGTCCTTGTGACGCACGACCTGGCGGTCGAGCTTGTCCATCAGCTGGTCGATCGCCGCGTAGAGGTCTTCGTTGGCGTGTTCGACGAAGATGTCGCGCCCCTTGACGTGCAGCGTCACTTCGGCCTTCTGGCGCCGCTCCTTCTCCTTCAGCTTCTCGACGGTCAGCAGCACGTTGACGTCGACCACCTGATCGAAATGCCGCGTGACGCGGTCGAGCTTGGTCAGCACGTACTCGCGCAACGCCGGCGTGACGTCGAGATGGTGGCCGCTGATCGTCAAGTTCATCCGAGGACCTCCGAAAGTCAGGGCCGGCCGGCGCAAGGCGCCGGCGGGCAGGGCGGCTGGGGGGGGGTGGGGAGCGGGGTCGATGGCACCCGCCGCGGGGCAGCCGGGTGCGGACCAGTGTGCACCGCGACGTGGCCGCTGACAAGCGCGCTGCGCGGCCTTGTGCGGCGTGCTGCGCAAGGCCGCACATGGGCCGCTTTCCGGGGCCGCCGAGCGACCGGTCGGCAGGGGGTGCCTCGCTAGAATGCGCCGCCTGTCACGTCCGGGGCTTGCGCCGCACAACATGAGACTCATCGGTTCGCTCAGCAGCCCGTACGTGCGCAAGGTCCGCATCGTGATGGCCGAGAAGAAGCTCGACTTCCAGTTCGTGCTGCAGGACCCGTGGACCAGCGACGAGGTCATCAAGAGCAACCCTCTCGGCCGTGTGCCGTGCCTGGTGATGGAAGGCGGCGAGGCGGTGTTCGATTCGCGCGTCATCGTCGAGTACCTCGACTCGATGTCGCCGGTCGGCAAGCTGATCCCGCCGTCGGGCCGCGAGCGCGTCGAGGTGCGCACGTGGGAAGCGCTGGCCGACGGCGTGCTCGACGCCGCGGTCGCCGCGCGGCTCGAAGCGACGTGGACGGGCCGCGACGACACGCAGCGGTCGCAGGCCTGGATCGACCGCCAGATGCGCGCCGTCAACGCCGCGCTGCAGGCGATGAGCCAGGGGCTCGGCGACCAGCCGTTCTGCGCCGCGCACCATCTGACGCTCGCCGACGTCGCGGTCGGCTGCGCGCTCGGCTACCTCGCGTTCCGCTTCCCCGAGCTCGACTGGCGCAAGCCGTACCCCAACCTGCAGCGGCTGTACGACAAGCTCGCCGCGCGGCCGAGCTTCGTCGAGACCGCGCCGCCGCAGGCCTGACGCGGGCCGCGTCTCGGCTCGGCCGTCGACTCGTCGTGGCATCGGTCGGCCCCGTCCGCGCGCAGCGGATGGCGTTCGCCGCGCCGCTGCCGCTGCGCAGCGGCGGCACGCTCGCCGACTACGAGCTCGTTTACGAGACCTACGGCACGCTGAACGCGGCGCGCAGCAACGCGGTGCTCGTGTGCCATGCGCTGAACGCCGGGCACCACGTGGCCGGCGTCGATGCCGACGGCGAGGCGGGCTGGTGGGACAACCTGGTCGGCCCGGGCAAGCCGCTGGACACCGATCGCTTTTTCGTCGTCGGCGTCAACAACCCCGGGTCGTGCTTCGGCTCGACCGGGCCGATGCACGTGAACCCGGCCACCGGTCGCATCTGGGGCGCCGACTTCCCGGTGCTGACCGTCGAGGACTGGGTCGACGCGCAGGCACGGCTCATCGACGCGCTCGGCATCGCGCGGCTCGCCGCGGTGATCGGCGGCAGCCTGGGCGGCATGCAGGCGCTGGCGTGGGCGCTGCGCCACCCGGCCCGCGTCGGCCACTGCGTCGCGGTGGCGACGGCGCCGAACCTGTCGGCGCAGAACATCGCGTTCAACGAGGTCGCGCGGCGCGCGATCGTCACCGACCCCGACTTTCACGGCGGGCACTACGCCGCCGCCGGCACGCTGCCGCGGCGGGGGCTGCGCGTGGCGCGGATGCTCGGCCACATCACCTACCTGTCCGACGACGCGATGGAAGAGCGCTTCGGCCGCGCGCTGCGCGCTGCCGAGCTCGGCTACACGACGCAGGACATCGAGTTCCAGGTCGAGAGCTACCTGCGGCACCAGGGCGACAAGTTCAGCGAGTACTTCGACGCCAACACCTATTTGCTGATCA
>CBDUBX010000278.1:0-3750 GCA_965365495.1 uncultured Burkholderiales bacterium | reverse complement strand
GCCGCCGAGCGCGTCGCCGACATCGACGCCGCCGCGCGCCGCGCGGTCGCGCTCGCGTCGGACCCGCAGCGCAACGACCGCGGGCAGCGCGCGTTCGAGTTCGCTGCCGCGCACCGCGGCGCCGCCGAACGGATCGCCGACGAGATCGTCGAGTTGCGGCGGATCACGCGGCGCTGACCCGCCGCCACCGCCGCGTCATTTCCGGGCCACCCCGACGCAGCGAATCCGCTTCAGCGCCGCCGCGGCGATTCGCGGCTACCCGCTCGACGGTCGTCTGCTTCAGCGCGCCGCCAGCAGCGCATTCAGCGCCAGCACGTCGGCCGGCGACAGCTGTCCGGCAGCCTGGCGCAGCCGCAGGTGACCGACAAGCACGTCGTAGCGCGCGCGCGCCAGGTCGCGCTGCGTCTGGTACAGCTGCGTCTGCGCGTTGAGGACGTCGAGGTTGACGCGCACGCCGACGCGATAGCCGAGCTGCGTGGCTTCGAGCGCGAGCTGCGACGACGACTCGGCGGCTTCGAGCGCGCGCACCTGCGCCAGCCCCGACAGCACGTCGTAGTACGCGACCCGAGTCGTCTGGCCGACGCCGCGGCGCGCCGCCTCGAGGTCGTTGCGCGCGCGTTCTTCGAGCGCCAGCGTCTCGCGGATGCGGTTCTGCGTCGCGCCGCCGGTGTACAGCGGCCACGTCAGCTGGACACCGACGGTGGCCTGCGGCGTGTCGCCGTTGGTCGCGTAGCGGCTGTCGCGCAGCGCGTTGTTGCCGACCGACGCCACCGCGTCGACCGTCGGCAGCACCGCGGCGCGCGCCTTCTCGGTTTCGAGCTCGGCGATCTCGAGCGCGACCTGCGCGCGGCGGATCGCCGGGTGGTCGCCCGCCATCCGCGCCCACGCGTCGGGGTCGGCGGGCAGCGGCGTCGGCAACGTCACCGGCGTCGCCAGCCGCGACGGCTCGACGTTCGCGCGGCCGACCAGCGTTTCGAGCGCGATGCGCCTGGCGCGCAGGTCGTTGTCGGCGGCGATCGCCTGCGCTTCGGCCAGGTCGTAGCGCGCCTGCGCCTCGCGCGTGTCGGTGATCGTCGCGGTGCCGACCTCGAAGTTGCGCCGCGCCGACGCGAGCTGCTCGGTGATCGCGCTCTGGCTGGCACGCGTCGTCGCCAGCGCGTCCTGCGCCGCAAGCACGTCGAAGTACGCCTGCGCGACGCGCAGCACGAGGTCCTGCTCGGCGATTGCGAGGTCGGCCTGCGCCGACGCAAGCGAGCGCCGCGCCTGTTCGATCGTCACCGCATTGCCGCGGTTGAACAGCGGCAGCCGACCGGCCAGCGTGGCGTTGGCCGACGCGCTGGTGTCGTCGTCGAGCTCGGGCGGGTTCGTCCGCGTGACGCCGGCGTTGGCGGTCAGCGACGCGGTCGGCCGCGCCAGGGCCTCGATCTGCGCGGCGCGGTAAGTGGCGGCGTCGGCGAGCGCGCGCGACGCGAGGTAGGCGGCGTCGATCGCCCGCGCGTCGGTGTACAGCGATTGCAGGCTCTGCGCCGACGCGGCCGGCGGCACCGCGGCGAGCACGCCGGCGACGACGAACGGGGCAACGCGCCACGCGCTGCACGCGCGGGCAGGATTCGAAGGCATCGGGGTTCCTCGGTTTTCGGATCGCAACTCGCGCCGGGCGCGACGCATCGCGGCGGACGGCGACTGTCCCGCGGCGGTTGTAACCCGACGCCGACGCGTCGCGCCGCCGCGGTGCGACAGGCTGCGTGGCGTCGGCCACGGAACGTCGTTCGACGGCAACAAGCGGCGGCCGGCGGCGCGCGGCCGTCGCCGCCGCGGGCATCGCTGCCACCGGCCTAGAAGCGAAAGCGCGGCTTCTCGGCGAACCCGAGCAACCGTGGCGCGACGGTGTCGAACACGTCGCGCGTCGACCATGCCGCGTCGCCGGCACGGGTGACGATGCGCGCACGCATCACCGGCTCGTCGCCGACGATCGCCGCCAGCCGGCCGCCGACCGCGAGCTGCTGCAGCAGCGCCGCGGGCACATCGGCGACCGACCCCGACAGCAAGATCGCGTCGTACGGCGCATCGGCGGGTCGGCCGCGCGCACCTTCGGCGGCGTCGACGTCGACGACGGTGACGTTGGCGACGCCGGCGCGCTGCAGGTTGGCGCGGGCGGTCTGCGCGAGCTCGGGTGCGCATTCGAGCGTCCACACCCACTGCGCGCGGTGCGCGAGCAGCGCCGCCATGTAGCCCGACCCGGTGCCGATCTCGAGCACCTTCTCGTGGCGCTGCACCTGCAGCTCTTGCAGCAGCCGCGCCTGGACCTTCGGCTCGAGCATGCACGCGCCGTCGCGGCACTGCCGCCCGAGCAGCGGCAGCTGAGTGTCGACGAACGCCAGTTCGCGCATCGACGGCGGCACGAAGTCCTCGCGCTTGACGCTGGCCAGCAGCGTCAGCACCGTCTGATCGAGCACGTCCCACGGACGGATTTGCTGCTCGATCATGTTGAAGCGCGCGGTTTCGACGTCCATCGGATGACAGGCACAACGGGAAAGAAGGGCGTGGAATTCTAGGCAGCGGCGGTGCTTCGGCCGTGCGTCGCGCACGGGGTCGATGGCTATGATGCCGCCCCCTTCACCGCCCCCGACCGTCGAATTGGACCCGTTGTTGCTCGCCAAGGCCGCCGTGATGGGCGTCGTCGAGGGGCTGACCGAATTCCTGCCGATCTCGTCGACCGGCCACCTGATCCTCGCCGGGTCGCTGATCGGCTTCACCGGCGAAGCGGCGAAGGTCTTCGACGTCGCGATCCAGAGCGGCGCGATGCTCGCGGTGATCTGGCAGTACCGCGTCCGCCTCGCGGCGACGGTCGCCGGCATCGGCCGCGATGCGGTGGCGCAGCGCTTCGCGCGCAACGTCGCGATCGCGTTCGTCCCGGCCGCCGTGCTCGGGTTGCTACTCGGCAAGGCAGTGAAGGCGCACCTGTTCCAGCCGGTGCCGGTGGCCGCGGCGTTCATTCTCGGCGGCGTCGCGATCCTCGTCGTCGAGCGCTGGCACCGCAGGCGCTACGGCGAGCGCGACATGGAAGGCACGCGCCACGCGCGCGTCGAGACGGTCGACGCGATGACCGCGCTCGACGCGCTGAAGGTCGGCTGCATGCAGTGCCTGGCGCTGATCCCGGGGACGAGCCGGTCGGGCGCGACGATCATCGGCGCGATGGTGTTCGGCTTCTCGCGCCGCTGCGCCACCGAGTTCAGCTTCTATCTCGGCATTCCAACGCTGCTGGCCGCCGGCGCGTACTCGGTGTGGAAGGAGCGCGCGGCGCTGTCGGTGGCCGACCTGCCGATGTTCGCCGTCGGCAGCGTCGTCGCGTTCTTCTCGGCGCTGGCGTGCATCCGCTGGCTGATCGGCTACGTTTCGACGCACGACTTCACCGGTTTCGCGTGGTACCGCATCGCATTCGGCGCGGTCGTGCTTGCGACTGCCTACAGCGGCGTCGTCGACTGGTCCGGCTGAGCCCCGCGGCCCCAGGTCCGCCTGCGCGGACCTGGACGGGGTGAAGCTTTGGTGTCTCAGGCACCGGGCTGAGCCCCGCGGCTCCAGGTCCGCCTGCGCGGACCTGGACGGGGTGAAGCTTTGGTGTCTCAGGCACCGGGCTGAGCCCCGCGGCTCCAGGTCCGCCTGCGCGGACCTGGACGGGGCGAAGGCTCCGGTGACTCAGGCACCGGGCTGAGCCCCGCGGCTCCAGGTCCGCCTGCGCGGACCTGGACG
>CBDUBX010000277.1:0-3779 GCA_965365495.1 uncultured Burkholderiales bacterium | reverse complement strand
AGACGCGGATGCTGCGGCTGGCCAAGCTGACCGTCGCCGACGAAGTCGAGAACGCTCTGAGCTATTACGCCGCGACCTTTCTGCGCGAGATCCCGCGGCTCTACGGCGACATCGAGCGCGCGTTGCCGGGGCACGCGGTGGCGCCGTTCCTGCGGATGGGCCATTGGATCGGCGGCGACCGCGACGGCAACCCGAACGTCACCGCCGACACGCTGCGCCACGCACTCGCGCGGCAGAGCGAGGTCGCGCTGCGCCACTACCTTGGCGAGGTGCACGAGCTCGGCTCGGAGCTGTCGATGTCGGGCGTGATGTCGCCGGTGTCGCCGGCGATGCGCGCGCTGGCCGACGCGTCGCCCGACACCAGCGTGCACCGCACCGATGAGCCGTACCGGCGCGCGCTGATCGGGCTGTACGCCCGGCTGGCGGCGACCCTCCAGCAGCTGACCGGCACCGACGCGCCGCGCCACGTCGTCGCGCCGCAGCGCCCGTACGCCGGCGCCGACGAACTGCTCGGCGACCTGCGGACGATCCGCGACAGCCTCGTCGCCGGCCACGCCGCGGCGCTGGTCGCGCCGCGGCTGGCGCCACTGGTGCGCGCGGTCGAGGTCTTCGGTTTCCACCTCGCGACGCTCGACCTGCGCCAAAGCTCGGACCAGCACGAGGCGGTCGTCGCCGAGCTGCTGCGCACCGCGCGGCTGCATGCCGACTACGCGGCGCTCGCCGAGGACGAGCGGCGCGTGCTGCTGCTCGAACTGCTCGACGACCCGCGGCCGCTGCGCGTGCCGCTCGCCGAGTATTCCGACCTCGCGCGGTCCGAGCTCGCGATCTTCGACGCCGCGCGCGTGGCGCGCGCGACCTACGGCGACGCGTCGATCCGCCACTACGTGATCTCGCACACCGAGGACGCGAGCGACCTGCTCGAAGTGCTGCTGCTGCAGAAGGAGGCGGGGCTGCTGCAAGGCACGCTCGGCGACGGCACGGCGCGCGCGGCGCTGATCACCGTGCCGCTGTTCGAGACGATCGCCGACCTGCGGCGCAGCGCCGAGATCCTGCGCACGTTCTATTCGCTGCCCGGCGTCGCGGCGCTGATCCGCGCCGGCGGCGCCGAGCAGGACGTGATGCTCGGCTACAGCGACAGCAACAAGGACGGCGGCTTCTTCACCAGCAACTGGGAGCTGTACCGCGCCGAGACGGCGCTGGTGGCGCTGTTCGACGCCGTCAACGCCGGAGCCGCGCCGATCACGCTGCGCCTGTTCCACGGCCGCGGCGGCACCGTCGGCCGCGGCGGCGGGCCGAGCTACGACGCGATCCTGGCGCAGCCGCCCGGCACCGTGAACGGCCAGATCCGGCTGACCGAGCAGGGCGAGGTCATCGCGTCCAAGTACGCCAACCCCGAGATCGGCCACCGCAACCTCGAAACGCTGGTCGCCGCGACGCTCGAAGCGACGCTGCTCCACCCCACGCAGGCGCCGCCGCAGGCGTTTCTCGACGCCGCGGCCGAACTCAGCGACGCCGCTTTCGCCGCCTACCGGCGCATCGTCTACGACACGCCGGGGTTCACCGACTACTTCTTCGCCGCGACACCGATCCGCGAGATCGCCGAGCTCAACATCGGCTCGCGCCCCGCGATCCGGCCGAAGGCCGGCGGGGCGGCGCGCGCGATCGAGAACTTGCGCGCGATTCCGTGGACCTTCTCGTGGGGCCAGTGCCGCATGGCGCTGCCGGGCTGGTGCGGGTTCGGCAGCGCCGTCGAGGCCTTCGTCGGCGGCGCCGACGCGCCGCGCCGCGCCGCCCGCACCGCGCTGCTGCGGCGGATGCACCGCGACTGGCCGTTCTTCCGCACGCTGCTCGCCAACCTCGACATGGTGCTCGCCAAGAGCGACCTGGCGATCGCCGCGCGCTATGCGACGCTGGCGTTCGGCCAACGCGCCGGGCGGCGGACCTTCGACGCGTTGCGCACCGAGTGGCAGCGCAGCCACGATGCGCTGGCGCTGATCACGCAGCGCACCGCACCGTTGGCCGACAACCCGGCGCTGGCGCGGTCGATCGCGCACCGCTTCCCGTACATCGACCCGCTGAACCACTTGCAGGTCGAACTGCTGCGGCGCTATCGCCGCCATGCCGACGCCGGCGCCGGCGCCGGCGCCGGCGCCGACGCCGGGAAGATCGACGCCGCCACCGCCTACGAGCGCGACCGCGTGCAGCGCGGCATCCACCTGTCGATCAACGGCATCGCCGCGGGGCTGCGCAACACCGGGTAAACGCACCCCCCGGATCGCGGGGGATGACCCTACTCGGCGCGCGTTGCGCCGTATCCGCGACGGCGCCAGCTGCGTAAGGTGCACTTGAACGAACGCCGCCGGCGTTGCATCGACGTCAACCAGGAGTACCCATGACGTTCAGCAAGAAGTTGCCCCTCGCCGCTGCGCTGGCGCTCGCCGCGGCCGTCCCGGCCCATGCGGCGATGCTCGTCGGCCTGACCAGCAGCAACGAGCTCGCTCGGTTCGACAGCGCCGACCCGACGAGCGACATGCGCGTCGCGATCGGCGGGCTCGACGCCGGCGACCGACTCGTCGGCATCGACCTGCGACCTGGCGACAACATGCTCTACGGCGTCAGCTTGTCGAACCGCATCTACACCGTCGACGCGATGACCGGCATGACCAACTGGGTCGCCGACCTGTCGATGCCGGTGGTGCAAAGCAACCTCGGCTACGGCATCGACTTCAACCCGAACGCCGACTTCAACGGCGCGTCGTCGTTGCGCCTGGTCAGCTCGGCCGGCAGCAACTTCGCGATCAATCCGATGACCGGCGTCGTCGGCAACGCGGCCAGCGACATCGGCGACGGCTTTACCGCGGTCGCGTACACGAACTCGATGCCCTTCCCGACGATGGAGCCGGCGACGTCGCTGTACTACCTGAACACCGACACCGACACATTGCACTTCGCCGCCACGGCGTTCAATTCGCCGATGATCGAAACCATCGGTCCGCTCGGCGTCGATGCGCTGAAGGCCAACGGCTTCGACATCACCGCCGACGGCATGGCCTACGCGGCGTTGAACATGGACGACGGCACGTCGCTGGCGTCGCACATCTACCGCATCGACCTCGCGACCGGCGCGGCCACCGACCTCGGCGTGTTCAACGGCACGCTGTCGGGGCTGACGATGGCGCCGATCCCGGAGCCCGGGACGTATGCGATGTTCGCGCTCGGTCTGGCCGGCATCGGCTGGGCGGCCCGGCGGCGGCGGCGCGACTGACGCGCGAAGGCTGAAGCGTCAGCCGCTGGTCAACGCCGCGCGCACCGCGGCGAGTTGGCGGCGCGACACCGCGACCCATTCGTCCAGCGGTGCGACGCGCACCACCCAGCCGTCGCCGTCGGCGCCGACATCGCGGCGCTCGAGAGCGCGGATCGCGCGCCGCGCGACCAGCGCGTTGCGGTGGACGCGGACGAACCCGTCGCCGAGCCGCGCATGCAACGCGCCGAGTGATTCGTCGACGAGATGCGCGGCGCTGGCGGTGTGCACCGTCACGTACTTCTGCTCGGCCTTAAGCAGCAGCACGTCGGCACGCGGCACGCGCAACACGCGGCCGCGGTCGACGACGACGAGCGCGGCGTCGTCGACCGCCGCGCCGCCGCTTTTGCGTTGGCGCACCCGCTGCAGCGCCTGCGCCAGTCGCTCGCGCGCGACCGGCTTGGTGAGGTAGTCGACGGCGTCGACATCGAACGCCGCCAGCGCGTGCTCGGCGCTGGCGCTGACGAAGATCACCGCC
>CBDUBX010000276.1:0-3785 GCA_965365495.1 uncultured Burkholderiales bacterium | reverse complement strand
GGTGTGGCGGGTGTCGAACCCGCCGACCGAACGCGCGATCCGCACCGGCGCCGACGGCCGCGGGCACCTCGCCGACGACGTCGCGCTGTTGCGCGTCGACCCGGCGCCGCTGCACTTCCTGCAACCGGCATCGAGACGCGCGCACGTCGGCCAGGCGGCGTGGCTCGCCGGCTTTCCGCTGCGCACCGCGCGCGACGCGCAGCGGCTGCGCGAAGTCGGTTATCGCGATGCCGACGGTTCGCTGCGCGTATCGACGGGGCGCGTCACCGCGGTCGATGGCGACGCCACGGTCACGACCGACGCCGACGGGTCGATGGGCAGCAGCGGATCGGCGCTGCTCGACCGCCGCGGCGACGTCGTCGGCGTGTTCTCGCGCACCACCGGTGACGGGCCGCGCAACGCGTTCGCCTACGGCCACGTCGGCCGCGTCGCGGTGGCGACGGCGCGGATTGCCGCGACGCTCGGGTGGTCGGCGCAGGACCGGGCAGCTGACGGCTGATGCGTCGTCAGCGCGCCGCAGGTCGGACGTCGGCGCGTCGCGTCCGAACCTCGCCGGCGCCGCGGCGCGGCGGCGCGGCCTCGCCCGGCGGCGGGCCTTGCCGCCGCAGCGCGGCGATCAGCGCGGCGCGGCGCGATTGCTGCGCGGGATCGAGGTCGGTGCGGCGCAGCAGCTCGGCGAAGGCGTCGTTGTCGGCAAGCGGCGCCGCAATCGGCGCGCTGCGGCGGCTTTCGAGCGCGGACTTCATCGCTTCGAGCTTCAGCCGCCGGCGCTCGTCCTGCGCCGTCGGGGGCGATGCGACGCCCCACGCCGCTTCGAGCTGCAGCAGCAGTGCGTCGGCCGCCGGCGCGGGTGCCGCGATGGACGCGTCGGCGCGCGCTGCGACGGCGCCGTCCGCGCGGCGCGACGCGAGCGCGCGCTGCCACGGCAGCGGCAGTGCGGCGAGCGCGGCGGACTCGGTGGCGGCGCTGGAACGGTCGCCATCGGCCTGCGCATCGGCAGCGCGCGCGTCGGCGCTGGGTTTGTCGGCGCTGGGTCCATCGGCGCTGCGTGCGTCGGCGCTGCGTGCGTCGGCGCTGCGTGTTTCGGCGCTGCGTGGTTCGGCGCTGTGCGCGTCCGCGCTGCGTTCATCGGCGCTGCGTTCATCGGCGCTGCGTTCGTTGCGGTGACCTGAATCGGCGCCGCGGTCGTCGGCGCCGCGTGGAGGGCCGCGCAGTTCGTCGGCGCTGCGCTTTGCCGGGCCGTCGCGGCCTTCGGTTGGCAACAGGGCGGTTGCCATGGCATCGCACGCCGCCTGCCAGCGCCGGCGCGCGGCGTCGGCCAGTCGCGCCTGCACTGCGTCGAGCGCGGCGTGCCAGCGACCGTCCCATGCCGCGGCGCTCTCGCGCGGCGGCGGCACGAGGCCGCGCCACGCCGACTCGGCGACAGCGATCGCGCGCCGCTGTTCGTCGACCGGCAGCTCGGCGTCGATCGCGTTCAGGCGTTCGATCGCCGCCGCGCGTTCGGCGTCGCGCTCGCGTTGCGCCGCGGCGTGGGCGTCGCGCTGCGCGTGGCGTTGCGCATAGACGGCGTCGATCGCGCGGCGGAATTCGTCCCACAGCGCGTGCTCGTCGGCGCGCCGCAGCGGCACCGCGCGCGCCGACCGCTGCCACTGCGCGTGCAGGTCGCGCAGCGCGTCGACGGGTGCGTCGCGAGACCCCGGTACCGATGACCGCGGCGCTGCCGCTGCGCCGGCATCGGCGCTGTCGCGGTCGGCCAGCTGCCGCGCCGCGTCGATCAACGAGCGGCGCAGCGCCAGCGCGTCGGCACGCGCCCGTTCGAGCGGCGCAGCGACGCGACCGACGACGTCGTCGTAGCGCGCCTGCAGCGCGGCCCGCGCGTCGCGCGGCACCGTGTGCTCGACCGGGCCGAGCTGGCGCCACCGCGCGTGGAAGCGGTCGAGCCGCGCGGCGAGCGTGCGCCAGTCGGACGGCGTCGGGTCAGGCGTGCCGGTGGGGCCGGCGCCGGCGCCGGAAACGACGGCGTCGCCGGCGAAGGGGGCGTCGGGTTCGGTTCGGGCCTCGGCCGTGGCGCCGGGATCGACCTCGGCATCGGCGTCGGCATGGGCAGCGGCCTCGGCATCGGCCTCGACCTCGGCCTCGGCATCGACATCGGCGTCGGCGTCGGCATCGACACCGGCACCGGCATCGGCACCGGCATCGGCATCGGCATCGGCGTCGGCACCGGCATCGGCATCGGCATTGGCACCGGCGTCCGCGTCGGCGTCGTCGTCGGCTCCGCAGGCGCCCGCGGTCGACGGTTCGGCGTCGTCACGATCGCGATCGACGCCGGCCGGGGTGGCGATGGCACCACCGTCCCGTGCCGCGGCGGCATGCTCGTCGTGCACGTCGGACGCGGTCGCGGTGTCGCCTGGCTTCGCCGCCGCGGCAGCGTCGTCGACCGCCGCATCGACCGCCGCGACCGTCGCCGGGTCGCCGTTGGCTGCCGCGACAGCGTCGGCGTGGTGACGCGTGGCCGGCGTCGCCGGCTCGATGGCGGCGCCGCTCGCCAGTGCCGCCAGCAGCGCGTGACGCGCGGCGAGGTTGGCGTCGCGCTCGGCGCGCTGCGCGGCGGCCTGGCGCGCGACCGGGGCGTGCGCCCGCTGCAGCGCCGCATCGAAGCGCTGCCACAACGCACGGCTCGTCGCGCCGCCTGTGCGGTCGAGCGCCTTCCAGCGCGCGCGCAGATCGCGGATCGCGTCGGCCAACTCGGCGACCGACCGCCGCGGACCGCGCGGCGGGCCGGCGGCGGCGGCGGTCGACGCAGCCGAGGCTTCGGCCTGCTGCGCCAGCTCGTCGCGCGCACGGCCGCCGGCCCAGTGCTGCCAGCCCTGCAACTCGGCGTACGCCGACTGCAGCCGGTCGATGCGCGCCTGCCATTCGGGCGGCGGCGGCGCGTCGTGGCCCTGCGCGTCGATCGCGACGAGGTGCTCGTGGAGCGGCTGCAAGTGGCCGGCGTCGAGCGCTGCCTCGGCCTGCTCGACACGCTGCTGCAGCGAGGCGACGGCGTTGGCGCGCTCGGCGCGGCGGCGCACGTCGCTGGCGTCGCGGCGTTGCGCCCGCTCGGCGTCGCGGGCCCGGGCGCGCTCGCCGAGCCAATCGGCGTGGCGCCGGTCGAGGATCGCCGCGAGCTTGGCGTCGGCCACGGCCGGCAGCCCGCCCCACTGCAAAACCGGCGCCGCGGTCGGCGCGGCGGACGCCGCTGCGGCGTCCGGGTCGAGCCGATCGACCGCGGTGTCGTCGGCCGCCCCGGCCACCGTGCCGGCGGCCGCGCCGGCGGCGGACGGCGCGTCGATGCCGGCGTCGACCGGCGGCGGCGCTTCGAGCCAAGCGACGCGCGCGTCGACAGCGGCTGCGCACTGCAACGCCGTGTCGAGCGCCGACGCCAGCGCCGGCGCTGCGCTTGCAGGCGACATGCCGTGCATGGCGGCCGACAGCGTGTCGTGCGCCGCGCGTGCGGCGTGGGCCCGATCCGCCAGCGTGGTGCGCGGCGCGGCACCCGCGGCCACGTCCCGCAGCGTCGAATGCAGCGCGTCGAGCGCCGCGGCGGCTGCGCCGTGTGCGCGCTGGATGTGCCGCGCGCGGTCGCCGTGGGCGCGTGTCGACTCGGCGGCGCGGGCGAGCCGCGCGGCGAACTCGGCGTGCTGGTCGGCATCGAGTGCGGTCGCGTCGAGCGCGCGCCAACGGCGGTCGAGGTCGACGAGGCGGTTGGCCGCGACCGGCGCGGTCGCTGCATCGTCGGCGGCCAC
>CBDUBX010000275.1:0-3825 GCA_965365495.1 uncultured Burkholderiales bacterium | reverse complement strand
TTCGTGCTCGGCGTGCTGCTGATCGTGCTGTTCGCCGGCGGCACGTTCTGGGAGGTGTTTCCGCTGCGCGGGTTGACCAGCGACGACTGGGAAAGCCTGTCGTGGCCGGCGCGCATCGCCGACTACTTCCACCACCTGGCGCTGCCGCTGACCTGCCTCGTGATCGGCAGCTTCGCCGTGGTCACGCTGCTGACCAAGAACACCTTCGTCGAGGAGATCCGCAAGCAGTACGTGCTCGTCGCGCGCGCCAAGGGGCTGAGCCAGAAGCGCGTGCTCTACAAGCACATCTTCCGCAACGCGCTGATCCCGCTCGTCACCGGGTTTCCGGCGGCGTTCGTAGGCGCGTTCTTCGCCGGGTCGGTGCTGATCGAGACGCTGTTCTCGCTCGACGGCCTCGGGCTGCTGGCGTTCGAGAGCGTCGTGCGCCGCGACTACCCGGTCGTGCTCGGTTCGCTGTACCTGTTCACGCTGATCGCGCTGGTCGTCAAGCTCGTCTCCGACGTGCTGTACACGATCGTCGACCCGCGCGTGCAGTTCGGCAGCGTCGCGAAGTGAAGGGTTGCGTCCGGTGAGCGCCGTTCTCGAACCGCGGGCCGTCGCCGCAGCCGACACGACCGTTGCCGCAGCGACGTCGCGGTCGCCGAACCAGCGCGCGTGGGCGCGGTTCAAGCGCAACCGGCTCGGTTACGTGTCGCTGTGGGTGTTCGCCGCGATGCTGGTGCTGGCCACCGTGGCCGAGCTGCTGAGCAACGACCGGCCGCTCGTGGCGCGGATCGACGGTCGCTGGTACGTGCCGGTGTTCGCCAACCCGCCCGAGACCGCGTTGGGGGGCGACTACACGACGCCGACCGACTGGAAGGACCCGTTCGTCGCCGAACTGCTGGCGCGGCCCGGCAACTGGGCGGCGGTGACGGTCAACCCGCACTCGGCCGATTCGGTCGACTACTTCGACCCGGCGCTGCCGCCGTCGCCGCCGAGCGCGCGCAACTGGCTCGGCACCGACAGCAAGGGCCGCGACATGCTGGCGCGGCTCGTCTACGGCTTTCGCGTCAGCATCTGGTTCGCGCTGGCGCTGACGATCACCGGCACCGCGATCGGCATCGTCGCCGGCGCGCTGCAAGGCTATTTCGGCGGCAAGGTCGACCTCGCGCTGCAGCGCTTCATCGAGATCTGGGGGTCGATCCCGGAGCTGTACCTGCTGATCATCTTCGCGTCGATCTTCGAGCCGTCGCTGTTGCTGTTGCTGGTGTTGTTGAGCCTGTGGGGCTGGATGGGGCTGAGCGACTACGTCCGCGCCGAGTTCCTGCGCAACCGCGGCCTCGAATACGTGAAGGCGGCGCGCGCGCTCGGCCTGAGCAACGCGCAGATCATTCGCCGCCACGTGCTGCCGAACTCGATGACGCCGGTGATCACGTTCCTGCCGTTCCGCATGAGCGTGGCGATCCTGGCGCTGACCGCGCTCGACTTCCTCGGCCTCGGCGTGCCGAGCACGACGCCGTCGCTCGGCGAGCTGCTCAAGCTCGGCAAGGAGAACCTCGATGCGTGGTGGATCATCGTTCCGACCTTCGCGCTGCTGGTCGTGACGATGCTGCTGCTGACCTTCATTGGCGACGCGCTGCGCGACGCGTTCGACACGCGCAAGTCGTGACGCCGTCCGCGTCCGCCGCCCCGCTGCTCGAAGTCGACCGCCTGACGGTGCGCTTCGGCGCGAGCGTCGTCGTCGACGGCGTGTCGTTCTCGATCGCTGCCGGCGAGAAATTCGCGCTGGTCGGCGAATCGGGGTCGGGCAAGTCGATCACCGCGCTGTCGGTGCTGAGACTGGTCGACGCCGCGACGACCACCGGCGCGATCCGTTTCGATGGCGACGACCTGCTCGCGAAGAGCGAGCGCGAGATGCGCGCAATCCGCGGCGCGAGCATCGCGATGATCTTCCAGGAGCCGATGACGGCTCTCAACCCGCTGTACACGGTCGGCAACCAGATCGCCGAGGTGCTCGAGTTGCACGAAGCGCTGCGACCGAATGCGGCTCGCGCGCGCGCCGTCGAGCTGCTCGCGCGCACCGGCATCCCCGACGCCGCGCGCCGCGTCGACGCCTACCCGCACCAGCTGTCGGGGGGTCAGCGCCAGCGGGCGATGATCGCGATGGCGCTGGCGTGCCGGCCGCGGCTGCTGATCTGCGACGAGCCGACGACGGCGCTCGACGTGACGATCCAGGCGCAGATCCTGGCGCTGCTCGACGAGCTGCAGGCCGAGATGGGGATGGCGCTGCTGTTCATCACCCACGACCTGAACCTCGTTCGCCGCTTCACGCACCGCGTCGGCGTGATGGAGCGCGGACGGCTGGTCGAGGTCGGCGCCTGCGCCGAGGTGTTCGACCGACCGCAGCACGCTTACACGCGCAAGCTGCTCGCCAGCCGGCCGCAGCGGCTCGTCGCGCCGGTCGCCGATGACGCGCCGTTGCGGCTGAAGGCCGACGCGGTGCGCGTGACGTTTCCGGTCGGCGACGGCTGGTTCCGCAGGCGCCAGTTCGAAGCCGTCAAGGGCGCGACGCTGGCGCTGCGCCGCGGCGAGACGCTCGGCATCGTCGGCGAATCGGGGTCGGGCAAGACGACACTCGGCATGGCGCTGCTGGCGCTGCAGCCGGTGGCCGGCGGCGCGGTGGCGCTCGACGGCGAGCGCATCGACGATGCGCCGCGCGACCGCCTGCGGCGGATGCGGCGGCGGATGCAGGTAGTCTTCCAGGACCCGTTCGCGTCGCTGTCGCCGCGGATGACGGTCGGCCAGATCGTCGGCGAAGGTCTGGCGCTGCACCGCCCGGACGCCAGCGCCGCCGAGCGCGACGCGAGCGTCGAGCAGATGCTCGACGAGGTCGGCCTGTCGGCCCGGCACGGCGTGGCCGACGTGCTGCAGCGCTATCCGCACGAGTTCAGCGGCGGCCAGCGGCAGCGCATCGCGATCGCCCGCGCCGTCGTGCTGCGGCCCGACGTGCTGGTGCTCGACGAGCCGACGTCGGCGCTGGACGTGTCGGTGCAGCAGCAGGTGCTGGCGCTGCTCGCGTCGCTGCAGCAGCGCTATGCGATGAGCTACGTGTTCATCAGCCACGACCTGGCGGTCGTGCGCGCGATGTCGCACCGCGTGATCGTGATGAAGGACGGCGCCGTCGTCGAAGAAGGCGACGCGCTGGCGCTGTTCGCCGCGCCGCGCGAGCCTTACACGCGAGAATTGCTCGCCGCTGCGCACCTTGCCTGAGCGCACGGCGCGTTAGGCGCGACTTGCAGCGACCACGGCGTGTGGTCCCACCCTCCGATGCAGCACCCGAAAGAGTTCGACGTCATCGTCGTCGGCGGCGGCCACGCCGGCACCGAGGCGGCGCTGGCCGCCGCGCGGATGGGTTGTGCGACGCTGCTACTGACGCACAGCATCGAGACGCTCGGCCAGATGAGCTGCAACCCGTCGATCGGCGGCATCGGCAAGGGCCATCTGGTGAAAGAGGTCGACGCGCTCGGCGGCGCAATCGCGATCGCGACCGACGAAGCGGGCATTCACTTTCGAGTATTGAACCGCAGCAAGGGCCCCGCGGTGCGCGCGACGCGTGCGCAGGCGGATCGGCTGCTGTACAAGGCGGCGATCCGGCGGCGGCTCGAAGCGCAGCCCGGGTTGTGGCTGTTCCAGCAGGCGGTCGACGACTTGCTGCTCGACGGCGACCGCGCCGTCGGCGCGGTAACGCAGTTCGGCGTGCGCTTTCGCGGGCGCGCCGTCGTGTTGACCGCCGGCACCTTTCTCGACGGGCGGCTGCACGTCGGGCTGGCCAACGCCAGCGGCGGC
>CBDUBX010000274.1:0-3830 GCA_965365495.1 uncultured Burkholderiales bacterium | reverse complement strand
CGCGTTCGTCGCCGCCGAACAGCTGCCGCTGACGATCGCCCGCGCGCCGCGCGCCGCTGGCAGCGTCGCCGCCGCGTCGCTCGGCGTCGCGCCGAGCGGCGCGGCCAGGCCGATCGCCAGCCCCGAGCCGGCGACGCTCAGCGGCGCGTCGGCCACCGCCGCGCCGAGCACATGCAGATCGGCGTCGGCAACCGCGTCGGCGACCGCGAAGGCCACGCCGTCGCGCCGCAACGCGGCAAGCCGGTCGCGCACCGCGGCCGCACCTTGCGCGACCGTGCGGTGGTCGACGAGGCCGACGCGGTCGTGCGCGAGCTGCGCCTGCAGCACCCGCACGAGATCGGCGTCGTGCATCGGCGTCAGCGGGTGGTGGCGCATCGGGCTGTCCGACAGCAGCCGGTTGCCGACGAACAGGTGGCCCATGTAGACGGTGCGCCGATTCTCGGGAAACGCCGGCGTGACGACGACGATCGGCGCGTCGAGCCGCGCGCGCAGCGCCTCGGCCACCGGGCCGATGTTGCCCTGCGCCGTCGAGTCGAAAGTCGAGCAGACCTTGAAGTACACCGGCACCCGGCCGTCGCGCTGCAGCCAGTCGCACGCGGCGAGCGATTCGGCGACCGCCTGCGCGACCGGCGCGGTGCGCGACTTCAGCGCGACGACGACGGCGTCGGTGTCGTGCGGCAGCGGCGCGCCGGCCGCCGGCACGCCGATCACCTGCACCGTGCGCAGACCGGCGCGAACGAGGTTGTTCGCGAGGTCGGTGCCGCCGGTGAAGTCGTCGGCGATCGCGCCGAGCCGCAACGCCATCGCCGTCACCCCCCGCCGGGCGGGTCGACGCGCACGCCGCGCCAGACCGTCTTGTCGACGACCCATGCCGCGGTGTCGCGGCTCATCTGCACGAAATGCGGCGACCGCAGGTGGGCGTCGATCGCCGCGTCGTCGTCGTAGAGCTCGTAGAGGAAGAACACCGCCGGATCGGCGGGGTCGCGGCAGACGTCGAAGCGGCGGCATCCCGGCTCGGCGTCGCGCGAGGCTCGCGCGTTGGCGACGATCGCCGCGGCGAAATCCTCGGCGTGGTCGCGGTCGACGACGAAGCGCACGGCGAGCACCTGCATTGCCCCTCCTTTCAGCGCGACTGCAGCCACCGCGGGAACCACAGCGACAGCTCGGGAATGTAGGTCGTCAGCAGCACGACCACGAAGGTCGCCGCCATCAGCGGCCACAGCCGACGCGTGATCTCGCCGATGCCGGCGTGGGCGAGCTTGGCGGCGACGAACAGCGTGCCGCCGACCGGCGGCGTGTACAGCGCGATCGCCAGGTTGGCCGTCATCACGACGCCGATGTGGACCATGTCCATGCCGAACTGCTTGGCCAGCGGCAGGAACAGCGGCGCCGACAGCAGCATCGCCGGCAGCGGCTCGATGAAGATGCCGAGCAGCAGCAGGCAGACGTTGAACAGCAGCAGGAACATCCACGGTTGTGTGGCGACGAGCTGGATCCACTCGGCCATCTGCACCGCCACCTGCTCGACGGTGATGAGCCACGCCATGGCTCCGGTCGCACCGATGACGAGCATCACCGTCGCGCTGGTCATGAACGCGTTGAGCAGCAGCTGCGGGATCTGCTGCCAGCGCAGGTCGCGGTAATACAACAGCGACACCGCCAGGCCGTAGAAGACGGCGATCGCCGCCGATTCGCTCGGCGTGAACGCGCCACTCCAGATGCCGCCGACGATGATCACCGGCATCAGCAGCGCGGGTCCGGCATCGCGCGTCGCCGCCCAGATCTGCGCCGGTGTCGAACGTTGCTCGCCGTCGTCGACGCCGCTGCGCTTGCCGTGCCACATGCACACGACGATCAGCGCCAGCGCCGACGCCAGCGCCGGCAGCAGCCCGGCCATCGACAGCGCGCGCATCGACACGCCCGAGATGAAGGCGTAGACGAGGAACGGGATCGACAGCGGCATCAGCAGCGCGATCGTCCCGGCCACCGCCAGCAGCGCCGCGGCGAAGCCGCGCGAATAGCCGCGCGCGACCATCGCCGGGATGACCAGCGAGCCGATCGCCGCGGTATCGGCGATCGCCGAGCCCGACACACCGCCGAACATCGTGCAGCTGATGACGGTGACGACGCCCAGGCCGCCCGGCAGCCAGCCGAACAGCACCCGCGCGAACTCGACGATGCGCCGCCCGACGCCGCCCTGCGCCAGCAGCTCGCCGGCGAAGATGAACAGCGGCACGGCGAGCAGGATGAACGGCTCCACGCCGCCGATGAACGACAGGAAGATCGTCTCGAGCGGGTGGCCGAGCCCTTGCAGCCCGATGATGCCGACGGTCGTGATCAGGATCGCGAACAGCAGCGGCACGCCGGCCAGCGCGACGACGAAGAAGACGCCGAAGAGGATCAGCGCGAGCATCGGCGCGGTCCCCCGGGTCGCGGCGCTGAAGTCATCGCACCGCCCCTTGACGCATCCGGGCGAGCGACGGCGGCGCTTCGGCCGCGGCGTAGCGCCGCTCGCGCGGCACGCCGCGCGCGATCTGCCACGCGTCCCAGGCGACGAAGAAGGCCATCAGCGTGCAGCCGACGGCCATGCCCATGTACTGGACCGCCATCGGCCACGCGAGCACCGTCAGCTCGTTGCCCCAGTTGCCCTGCACGAGGCTCCAGCCGTAGACGACGAGCACGACGAGCATCGCCAGACACGCCGCCTGCACGGCGAGGTCGGCCCAGCGCCGGCGCGAAGGCGACAGCTTGTCGATGAACTCGGTGATCGTCATGTGCGCGCCGCGCTGTGCGGCGCAGGCGCCGCCGAGAAACGTCACCCACACCATCAGCAACTCGCCGAACTCGGTGACCCACGCGAGGTCCTTGTCGACGAGGTGCAGCGCGACGTTGACGAAGACCATCGTCGCCATCGTCGCGCCGATGACGACGACCGCCCAGTCGACGACGCGGCCGACGAAGCGCACCGGCCACGGCGCCGGTGCCACCGCCGCGAGCAGCGGCGCGTCGTCGGGCGGCGGCGTCGGCTGCGCCATCGCCGGCGCTACTTGACGCTCGACCGCACCGCCGCCGCGTCCTTCAGGAACGCGTCGACGTCGGCGCCGTACTTGTCGCGCGCTTTCGCGTAGACCGGCTCGACGGCCTTGCGAAACGCCGCGACGTCGGGGTTGGCGTTGATCTTCGCGCCCTTGGACGCCATTTCCTGCAGCTGCTTGGCGTCGTTGCCGGCGATGAACTCGCGGCTGAACTTCGCCGCGACGCGCGCCGCTTCCTGCACCGCCTTCTGGTCGGCCGGCGACAGCCTGGCCCAGGTCTTCTCGCTGATCGCCAGCGGGATCGGGCTGTAGACGTGGTTGGTCAGCGTGACGTGCGGCGCGACCTCGTAGAACTTGTTCGAATAGATCGTGTCGACCGGGTTCTCCTGACCCGACACCGCGCCCTGCTGGATCCCGAGGTAGACCTCGGGCAGCGGCATGATCTGGATGTTGAAGCCCATCGCTTCGAGCGTCCAGCGCATCATCTCGTTCGGGAAGGTGCGCAGCTTGCGGCCCTGGGCGTCGGCCGGCGTGTTCAGCGGCTCCTTCGTCGTCATGCTGCGGAACCCCGCCTCCCACGTCGCGAGGAAGCGAAAGCCTTTCGCCGGCGCCTTGTCGAACTGCTGCTGCAACCACGCGCTGGTGTCGTACAGCTTCCAGCCCTGGGCGTAGTTGTCGACGAGGAACGGCATCATCGTCAGGTTCAGCGTGCCGACGTGCGGCGCGTACGAACCGGTCGACGACACCGTGAAGTCGATGCCGCCGAGCGCCAGCTGCTCGATGTTCTTCGGGTCG
>CBDUBX010000273.1:0-3831 GCA_965365495.1 uncultured Burkholderiales bacterium | reverse complement strand
TGATGCTGTTCTCCGACGGCGGCAAGGCGGTGCGCTTCGACGAGGACGACGTGCGCGCGATGGGCCGCAACGCGCGCGGCGTGCGCGGCATGGCGCTGGACGAAGGGCAGCGCGTGATCGCGATGCTGGTCGCCGAGGACGAGACGCAATCGGTACTCACCGCCACGGAGAACGGTTACGGCAAGCGCACGTCGATCGTCGAGTACACGCGGCACGGCCGCGGTACAAAGGGCATGATCGCGATCCAGCAGAGCGAACGCAACGGCCGCGTCGTCGCGGCGACGCTGGTGCGGCCGGCCGACGAGATCATGCTGATCACCGACCGCGGCGTGCTGGTGCGCACGCGCGTATCCGAAGTGCGCGAGCTCGGCCGCGCGACGCAGGGCGTGACATTGATCGCGCTCGACGAAGGAACGAAACTTTCCGGCCTGCAGCGGATCGTCGAGAACGACACGCCGGTCGACGGCGAAGACCCCCCGATTCCCATCGCCGGCGACGGCACCGAAGGAAACTGATGACATTCTGGAAGGCCCTGATCGTCGTTGCCGCGCTCGCGGCCAGCGGCGCGGCGCAGGCACAGGCCAGCGCCGCCGGCACCGCTGCCCCCGCCAGCGCGAAGAAGAAGGAGCTCGTCGCCCGCGTGATCCAGCTGCAGCAGCCGGGCATCGAGGCGATGGCGCGCAACATGGCCGAGCAGCCGGCGCTGCAGGTGATGCAGATGGCCGGCATGGCGCTGCAGCAGCGCGTGCCCGCCGACCGACGCGAAGCGGTCGGCCGCGAGATCGAGGCCGACGTGCGCAAGTACGCCGACGAAACGGTGCCGCTGGTGCGCGAACGCGCGCTGCGCCTGGCGCCGAGCGCGATCGGCCCGCTGCTCGAGGAGCGCTTCACCGAGGACGAGCTGCGCCAGATCGTCGCCACGCTCGAATCGCCGGTGAACCGCAAGTTCCAGAGCATGGCCGGCGACATGCAGCGCGCGCTCGGCGAGAAGGTTCTCGCCGAATCGCGTGCGGTCGTCGAGCCGAAGGTGCAGGCGATGCAGCAGGCGGTCGCGCGCCGCCTCGGCATCGCGCCGGCCGGCGGCGCGTCGGCGCCGCCGCCGGCGAGCCGTACGCCCGCACCGGCGGGCCGCGCGGCGTCGGCCGCGCGCCCGTAGCGCTGCAGCGGCATCGCCACCGTCGATCCGCCGCGCGCATGGCCGCCGACGCCGCGCCCGCAGTCGACCCGGCGCTGGCAGCGCTGCGCGAGCGCATCGACGGCGTCGACCGCCAACTTCTCGCGCTGCTGAACGAGCGCGCCGCGCTGGCGCTCGAAGTCGGCGAAGTCAAGAAGCGCGAAGGGTCGGTGGTGTTCCGTCCCGAACGCGAAGCGCAGGTCATCGACGGGCTCAAGGCCGTCAACCCGGGGCCGCTGGCGACGGCCAGCGTCGCGCCGATCTGGCGCGAGATCATGTCGGCGTGCCGTGCACTGGAAACGCCGACCCGTGTCGCCTATCTCGGCCCCGCCGGAACGTTCAGTGAAGAAGCGGCGCTCGGCTTCTTCGGCTCGTCGATCGTTCGCGTGCCGTGCGCGAGCATCGACGAGGTGATGCACGCGGCCACCGCCGGCGCGGCGGATTTCGGCGTCGTCCCGGTCGAGAACTCGACCGAGGGCGTCGTCGCGCGGTCGCTCGACATGTTTCTGACGACGCCGCTGTTCATCATCGGCGAGACGAGTCTCGTCGTTCGTCACAACCTGCTGCGCCGCGTCGACTCGGTCGACGGTATCGCCGCTGTCTGTGCCCACCCGCAGGCGCTGGCGCAGTGCCACGCGTGGCTGTCGCACCACCTGCCGCACGCCGAGCGGCGGCCGGTGGCGAGCAACGCCGAAGGCGCGCGCATCGCCGCGCGCGACGCGTCGCTGGCTGCGCTGGCCAGCGCGCGCGCCGCCGGCGAGTACGGGCTGCACATCGTCGCGCCGGCGGTGCAGGACGACGCCCACAACCGCACGCGGTTCGCGATCGTCACCCACCCCGAGCGCCATCCGATGCCGAAGGCGTCGGGCCACGACTGCACCGGGCTCGTCGTGTCGGTGCCGAATCGCCCTGGCGCGATGCACGACATGCTCGTACCGCTGAAGACGCACGGCGTGTCGATGACGCGGCTCGAATCGCGCCCGGCGCGGTCGGGCCAGTGGGAGTACTTCTTCTACATCGACATCCAGGGCCATCCCGACCAGCCCGAGGTCGCCGCGGCACTCGCCGACCTGCAGCGCGCGTGCGCGTTCTTCAAGGTGCTCGGCACCTATCCGGTCGACGTGCACTGACAGGCATCGCCATGTTCCGCCAGCTGGGAGTCGTGGGCTGCGGCCTGATGGGCGGCAGCTTCGCGCTGGCGCTCAAACGCGCCGGCCTCGTGGCCCGGGTCGTCGGCTACAGCAAGTCGCCGTCGACGACCGAGCGCGCACGGCGGCTCGGCGTCATCGACGTCGCCGCCGAGTCGGCGTTGCTCGCGGTCGCCGGTTCGGACATCGTCCTCGTCGCGATTCCGGTCGCCGCCACCGAGACGACGCTGCGCGCGATCCGCCACCTCGTCGACCCCGACGTGCTGGTGATGGACGTCGGCAGCACCAAGCGCGACGTCGTCGACGCCGCGCGGCGCGCGCTGCGCGACCGCATCGCGTCGTTCGTGCCGGCGCACCCGATCGCCGGCCGCGAGGTCTCGGGCGTGGACAACGCCGACGCGACGCTGTACGCCGGCCGCCAGGTGATCCTGACGCCGCTGCCGACGAACGCGCCGGAGACGGTGCAGAAGGCGACCGACGTCTGGTCGGCGGTCGGCGCGCAGGTGCTGAAGATGACGCCCGAGAACCACGACGCGGCGTTCGCCGCGGTGAGCCACCTGCCGCACCTGCTGGCCTTCGCGTACTTCAGCGCCGTCGTCAACCAGCCGGCGGGGCGTGACTTCCTGTCGCTCGCCGGACCGGGGTTCCGCGATTTCACGCGCATCGCCGCGAGCAGCCCGACGGTGTGGCGCGACATCCTCGTCGCCAACCGCGAAGAGGTGCTGAAGCAGTCGCAACGGTTTCGTCAGACGCTCGACGCCTTCGAGCGCGTCGTCCGCGAGGGCAACGCCGAAGCGCTCGAAGGGCTGATCCGCGGCCCGGCCGAAGGGCGATCGGCGTGGCAGATGGGCGCGCCGCGAGTCCCGGGTTCGGGGTCGGGGACCGGGAACACGCGGTCCTGACCGACGCTGCGCGCCGCGTCGCCACCGTTCGCTCCCGGCTTTCGTCGCCCCCGTCGCCGGTCGTCGCTCACGGACCGCCCCCGCCCTTCTTCAGCCAGCGTCCACCTCGATGTACGCCCTGCCATTCGTCGACCTGCCACCGCTGCGCCGCGTCGCCGGCGCCGTCCGGCTGCCGGGGTCCAAAAGCATCTCGAACCGCGCGCTGCTGCTCGCCGGGCTCGCCGCCGGGCGGACGACGATCGCCGGCCTGCTCGACAGCGACGACACGCGCGTGATGGCGCAGGCGCTGGCCGCGCTCGGCTGCAAGCTGCAGTGGCGCGACGCCAGCGGACAGCGCGTGCTCGACATCCACGGCCTCGGCGGACGCGCGGCGACGCGCGACGCCCGGCTCTTCGTCGGCAACGCGGGCACCGCGATGCGGCCGCTCGCCGCCGCACTCGCGCTGCTCGCGACGCGCGACGGCGGGCGCTACGAATTGCACGGCGTCGCGCGGATGCACGAGCGGCCGATCGGCGACCTCGTCGCCGCGCTGCGCCGCCTCGGCTGCGGCGTCGACGAACTGGGGCGCCCCGGCTACCCGCCGCTCGCGCTGCACGGCACGGCCGGC
>CBDUBX010000272.1:0-3857 GCA_965365495.1 uncultured Burkholderiales bacterium | reverse complement strand
GCGCGCAACCGCGCGCGTCTGGCCGAACGCGGCGTGTTCGCGCTGAACCTCGTGTCGAGCCCCGGGTCGGGCAAGACGACGCTGCTCGTCGAGACGATCCGCCGCGTCGCCGGCCGGCTGCCGGTGGCGGTCGTCGAAGGCGACCAGCAGACGAGCTTCGACGCCGACCGCATCCGCGCCACCGGCGCGCCGGCGCTGCAGATCAACACCGGCAAGGGCTGCCACCTCGACGCGGCGATGGTCGGCACGGCGATCGACCGGCTCGCGCCGGCCGACGGGTCGCTGCTGCTGATCGAGAACGTCGGCAACCTCGTGTGCCCGGCGGCGTTCGACCTCGGCGAAGCGCACAAGGTCGTCGTGCTGTCGGTCACCGAGGGCGAGGACAAGCCGCTGAAGTACCCCGACATGTTCCACGCCGCGTCGCTGATGCTGCTGAACAAGGTCGACCTGCTGCCGCACCTGCGCTTCGACGTCGACGCGTGCATCGCGCACGCGCGCTGCGTGAACCCGCAGATCGGCGTGATCCGCGTGTCGGCGACGACCGGCGAAGGCCTCGACGAGTGGCTCGCATGGATCGACGCCGGCGTGCAGGCCGCGCGGCCGGCGCGCGACCGCGGCGACGCGTCGGCGGCGGAAGTCGCGCGTCTGCAGCGGCGTGTCGCCGAGCTCGAAGCGCAGCTCGCCGCGGGCGCGGCGACCGGCGGCGGCGGCTGACCGCGCGATCGAGCGAACGCGATGGCCGCATTGGCCCCGCTCCCCGTCCGCACCGGGCGCGCGATCGACGCTGCACCGGTCGTGCGGCGGCGCGTTCGCGTCCGCGGCACGGTGCAAGGCGTCGGCTTCCGCCCGTTCGTCTACCGCCTCGCGACCGAACTCGCGCTCGACGGCAGCGTGCTCAACGACGCCGACGGCGTGCTCGTCGACGTCCAGGGCCCGGCCGACGTCGTCGGCGAGTTCGTCGCGCGGCTCGAGACCGACGCGCCGGCGCTGGCGCGCGTCGCGTCGGTCGACGCGGTGGCGCAACCGCCGCGCGACGATGCGGGCGGATTTCGCATCGTCGCATCGACGGCGTCGGTCGCGGCTCGCGTGCGCACCGCGGTCGTCCCCGACACCGCGACCTGCAACGACTGCCTGCGCGAGCTGTTCGACCCGGCCGACCGCCGCCACCGCTACGCGTTCGTCAACTGCACGCAGTGCGGCCCGCGCTACACGATCACCCGTGCGTTGCCATACGACCGCGCGCAGACCAGCATGGCGGCGTTCGCGCAGTGCCCGGCGTGCCTCGCCGAATACACCGACCCGGCGCACCGCCGCTTCCACGCCGAGCCCAACGCCTGCCCGGTGTGCGGACCGCGGCTGACGCTCGTCGACGCGGCCGCCGACGGCTCCGCCGCGGCCGCGGTCGCGGGCACCGACACTGCAGACGATGCCGACGTTGACCCGGTCGCCGGCCTGCTCGCCCGGCTGCGCCGCGGCGCGATCGTCGCCGTCAAGGGGCTCGGCGGCTTCCACCTGATGTGCGAAGCGACCGACGCCGCGGCGGTCGCGCGGCTGCGCGCGCGCAAGGCGCGCGACGAGAAGCCGTTCGCGGTGCTCGTCGCGTCGGTCGCGTCGGCACGGCGCTGGGCTGACGTCGACGCCAACGACGCGGCGCTGCTCGCATCACCCGAGCGGCCGATCGTGCTGCTGCCGCGGCGTGCCGATGCCGACGACGCGCTCGCCGGCGTCGCGCCCGGGCTCGACACGCTCGGCGTGATGCTGCCGAGCACGCCGCTGCAGTTCCTGCTGTTCCACGAAGCGGCGGGCCGGCCGGCGGGCACCGCGTGGCTCGACGACGCGCAACCGCTGGTCGTCGTCGCCACCAGCGCCAACCCCGGCGGCGAGCCGCTGGTCCGCGACAACGACGAAGCGCTGGCGCGGTTGCACGGCATCGCCGACGCGTGGCTGCTGCACGACCGCGACATCGTCGCGCGCTGCGACGACAGCGTGCGGCGCGGCACCGGCACGGCCGGCGGCACGGCGGTCGCGCCTTTCATCCGCCGCGCGCGCGGTTACACGCCGCGGGCGATCGCGCTGCCGGGGCTCGACCGCGACGCGCCGAGCGTGCTCGCGACCGGCGCGTGGCTGAAGAACACCGTCTGCGTGACCCGCGGCGACGAGGCGTGGCTGTCGCCGCACATCGGCAGCCTCGACAACGCCGCCACCTGCGCCGCGCTCGACGAGGCGGTCGACCACCTGTGCACGGTGCTCGACGTGCAGCCGCAGGCGGTCGCCCACGACCTGCACCCCGACTTCTATTCGACGCGTTACGCGCTGGCGTGGGCCGCCGAGCGCGGCGTGCCGTCGTTCGCGGTGCAGCACCACCACGCGCACGTCGCCGCGGTCGCCGCCGAGCACGGAGCGCGCGGCGCGCTGCTCGGGCTGGCGCTCGACGGCGTCGGCCTCGGCGGCGACGGCCGCGCGTGGGGCGGCGATCTGCTGCTCGTCGACGGCGTGCGCTTCGAGCGGCTGGCGCACGTCGCGCCGATCGCGATGCCCGGCGGCGACGTCGCCGCGCGCGAGCCGTGGCGCATGGCCGCGGCGGTGCTGCATGCGCTCGGCCGCAGCGGTGAGATCGTGCGGCGCTTCGGCCACCAGCGCGCTGCCGAGGGCGTCGCGCAGATGCTCGACCGCGGACTGCGCTGCCCGCCGACGACGAGCGTCGGCCGCTGGTTCGACGCCGCCGCGGCGCTGCTCGGCGTGCGCGACATCGCCGCTTACGAAGGCCAGGCGCCGATGCTGCTCGAAGCGCTGGCCGCGCGCGGCGACGCGGCGTTCGCCGATACGCAGCTCGCCCCGCTGGCGCCGATCGCCGCGTCGGACGAGCTCTACCTGCACCCGCTGCTCGACGCGTTGGCCGACGAAGGCGACGCGGCGCGCGGCGCGGCGCTGTTCCACGCCGCGCTCGCCGACGGTCTGGCGCGCTGGGTGGCCGGCGCGGCGATGCGCACCGGCATCCGGCGCGTCGCGCTCGGCGGCGGCTGTTTTCTCAACGCGCGGCTGACGCGCGCGCTGCTGCCGAAGCTGCGCACGGCCGGCGTTGACGCGCTGCTGCCGCGCGCCGCGCCGCCGAACGACGGCGCGATCGCGCTCGGCCAGGCGTGGGTCGCGGCGCAACGGCTCGCGGCGGCGCCGGCCGCGGCTTGAACGACCCACACAGGAGACGACCCCGATGTGCCTTGCCATCCCCGTACGCGTCGTCGAACTCCGCGACGCCGACACCGCGGTCGTCGACCTCGACGGCATCCGCAAGGAGATCTCGCTGGCGCTGGTCGACGACGTCGCCGTTGGCGACTACGTGATCCTGCACGTCGGCTACGCGCTGCAGCGGTTGAACGCCGACGAGGCGGCGCGCACGCTGGCGCTGTTCGCCGCCGAATCCGAACCCGCCGCCACCGTAGGAGCCGCGCCATGAAATACGTCGACGAATTCCGCGACGGCCGGCTGGCCGACACGCTCGGCCGCAAGATCGCCGCCGCGGCCGCGACCGGCGCTGCCGCCGGCCGCCGCTACCACCTGATGGAGTTCTGCGGCGGCCACACGCACGCGATCTCGCGCTACGGCGTCGCCGACCTGCTGCCCGACAACGTGCGCCTGATCCACGGCCCCGGCTGCCCCGTGTGCGTGCTGCCGATCGGCCGCGTCGACCTGGCGATCTCGCTGGCGCTGGAGCGCGACGTCGTGCTGTGCACCTACGGCGATTGCCTGCGCATTCCGGCGTCGGCGCAGATGTCGCTGCTGAAGGCCAAGGCTGCCGGCGCCGACGTGCGGATGGTCTATTCGGCGGCCGACGCGCTGCGCATCGCGCAGCAGGAGCC
>CBDUBX010000271.1:0-3875 GCA_965365495.1 uncultured Burkholderiales bacterium | reverse complement strand
CAGCCAGCCGTGGGAGCCGAAGAACTACGACGGCAAGTTCGACGGCCCGCTGTCGTTGCAGACGGCGCTGGCGAAGTCGAAAAACCTCGTGTCGATCCGCGTGCTGCGGTCGACCGGCGCGGGATTCGCGCAGGACTGGATCGGCCGTTTCGGCTTCGACCGCGAGCGCCATCCGGCCTATCTGACGATGGCGCTCGGCGCCGGCGCGGTGACGCCGATGCAGATGGTCCAGGCCTACGCGGTGTTCGCCAACGGCGGCTACCTCGTTCCGCCGCGGCTGATCGACCGCATCACCGACAACCGCGGCAACGTGCTGCAGCAAAGCCCGTCACCGGTGCTCGACGACGGCCACCGCGTGCTCCCCGAGCGCAACGCGTTCGTGATGGACTCGCTGCTACAGGAGGTCACGCGCAGCGGCACCGCCGCGCGCGCGCAGGCGACGCTGAAGCGGCCCGACGTCTTCGGCAAGACCGGCACGACCAACGATTCGATGGACGCTTGGTTCGCCGGCTTTCAGCCGTCGCTCGTCGCGGTCGTCTGGATCGGATACGACACGCCGCGCAAGCTCGGCAGCCGTGAAACCGGCGGCGGGCTCGCGCTTCCGGTGTGGATCGAATGGATGCAGCACGCGTTGCGCGGCGTGCCGGTGCAGGAGCTGACGCCGCCGCAGGGCGTCGTGCAACAAGGGCCTTACTGGATGTACGACGAGTACGCGCAGGGCGCCGGCATCCGTAGCGTCGGCCTCGACGACCCGGTGCCCGAGCCGACGACCGACGACGAACGCACCGGCATCCTCGACCTGTTCCGTCGCTGACTGCGGCGCGGCGATTGCAACCCGCGATGCCGCAGCCGGTGAAGCCGCCGTCGAACGCGGCGCGATTCAGACGGCGAGCGACCGCCCCGCCTGACGGCTCGCGTGCTGCGCGAGCGCGGCGTAGAACTCGCTGCCGTCGCGCGTATCGCGCCACGCGCCGTTCGACCAACGAAAGTGATAGCCGCCGGCGCGCGCCGCGAGCCACACCTCGTGCAGTGGCGGCTGCGTGTTGACGACGATCTGACTGCCGTCGGGAAACGTCAGCTCGAGCAGGCCGCCGGTGCGCGCGGAATCGACGTCGACGTCGTCGTCCTGGAGCCAGCGGTCGGCGGCGGCTTCGATGCGCGCGAGCAGCGCCGCGGTTTCGCGCGCGTAAGCGGCGTCGTCGAGCGCGTCGTCGGCCTTTGGGGTGCTCATAGAATCCGATTCGATGCAGACGACGGTGCGATCCAGTGTAGCGGCGCGCGCCGTCGTCGCCGGGGTCGCGGTTGCGGTGCTCGGCGTCGTCGGCGGGTGCGGCCAGAAGGGGCCGCTCGTGCTGCCGCCGCCGGCCGCCAGCGCGCCGGCGGCGCGATGACGGCGCCGCTGCCTGGCGAGCCGTTCCTGCAGCGCCGCGACGGCCGGCTGACGCTCGACGGTCACGACCTCGACAAGCTGGCGCGCCGCTTCGGCACGCCGCTGTACGTGTATTCGCGCGCCGCGATGCGCGACGCCGCCGGCCGTTACCTGCGCGCGCTCGCGGGCCGCCGCCACCTCGTCTGCTACGCGGTCAAGGCGAACTCGAACCTCGCCGTGCTGCAGACGTTCGCCGACGCGGGCTGCGGCTTCGACATCGTCTCGGGCGGCGAACTCGAGCGCGTGCTCGCCGCCGGCGGTCGCGCCGACCGTGTCGTCTTCTCCGGCGTCGGCAAGTCGGCCGACGAGATGCGGCTGGCGCTCGACGTCGGCGTGCGCTCCTTCAACGTCGAGAGCCTCGGCGAGCTCGAAACGCTCGCTGCGGTCGCGACGGCCGCCGGCCGTCGCGCGCCGGTTAGCCTGCGGGTGAATCCCGACATCGACCCCGGCACGCACCCGTACATCGCGACCGGCCTGCGAGGCAGCAAGTTCGGCATCGCGCACCGCGACGCGCTCGCGACGTACCGGCGCGCCGCGACGCTGCCGGGGATCGACGTCGTCGGCATCGACTGCCACATCGGCTCGCAGATCACGCAGGCGCAGCCCTACCTCGACGCGCTCGACCGGCTGCTCGACCTCGTCGAGCAGGTCGAAGCCGCGGGCATCGCGATCGACCACGTCGACATCGGCGGCGGCCTGGGCATCGTCTACCGCGACGAGCAGCCGCCGGCCGCCGACGCGCTGCTGGCTTGCGTGCTGCAGCGCATCGACGCGCGCGGCCACGGCGCGCGCGAACTGCTCGTCGAGCCGGGCCGATCGCTGGTCGGCAACGCCGGCGTGTTGCTGACCGAGGTGCGCTACCTCAAGCCCGAAGGCGACCGCGGCTGGTGCATCGTCGACGCGGCGATGAACGATCTGCTGCGCCCGGCGCTGTACGACGCTTGGATGGCGATCGAGCCGTGCGTGGCGCGCCCCGACATCGCGCCGCGGCACTGGGACGTCGTCGGCCCGGTGTGCGAATCGGGCGACTGGCTCGGCCGCGACCGCGACCTCGCGGTCGCACCGGGCGACGTGCTGGCGGTCCTGTCTGCCGGCGCCTACGGCATGGCGATGGCCGGCAACTACAACACCCGGCCGCGCGCGGCCGAGGTCGTCGTCGACGGCGACACGGTCCACGTCGTCCGCGACCGCGAGCCGGTGGCGGCGCTGTGGGCCGGCGAGCACCTGATCGATCGATCTGCGGCCATCGCCGACCGCTGAACCACGTATTCGGCGCTTGCCAGCGACCGCAGACGAACGCTTCGGCCGCGGTGACAGACAAGAAAAAGGCCGCCCGAAGGCGGCCTGGACCGAAGGAGCACCGGCTGCCGCCGGCGGCTCGATCAGAACGTGTGGTTGATGCCGAGCTCGTAGCCCTTCGACTTGAAGCCGGTGCCGACCGCCGCCGGACCGCCCGAGATCACGAAGTTCGCGCCCGGGTCGTTGTCGATCAGCGCCGCGTGCGCGTAGATCGACGTGCGCTTCGACAGGCTGTAGATGTAGCCGAGGCCGATCTGCTGCGCTTCGCCGCGGACGTCGTTGTCGGCCTGGACGTACGAGAACTTGAACTGGCTGGCGCCGAACGGGATGATGCCGCCGACCAGGTAGTTCTTGACTTCGCGGCCGTCGAGCACACCGCCGCTGGTTTCGCCTTGGATGTACTGGCCCATCAGGGTCATGAAGCCGAACTTGAACGACGCACCGACGTTGACGCGCTCGTAGTCGACGGCCGGCGTGACTTCGGTCTTGCCGTAGGCGACGGCGACGTTGACCGGGCCCGCGGCCCAGCCGATGCGGCCAGCGAGGTGCTTGTTGCCGACCAGGCCTTCGCCGGCAGCAACTTGCAGCTGGCCGTACAGCCCGCCCATCGCCGGCAGGAAGTAGCCGATCGCGTTGTTCGTGCGAACCGAGGTCTGCGCCGCCGGCGACGACGTCGCCGAGTACAGGTTCAGCGAGTTCGCGACGCCGTTCGTGCCGAACGGATCGAACACCGTGTGGTTCCAGAAGTCCGGCGTGTAGTCGCGGCCGAGGCGGATCTCACCGAAACCGCCCATCAGGCTGACCGTGCTGCGACGGTTGAACGTGACCGTCGTGAAGCCGTTCGAGCCGCCCATCGTGCCGACGTCGGCACCCAGGCCGGCTTCGAGCCAGAAGCCGGCGCGCAGCCCGCCGCCCAGGTCTTCGACGCCGCGGAAGCCAAGACGGCTCGAACCCATGCCGTCGGTCGACAGCGACTTGATGTCCCCGGCGCCGTCGTTGTCGACCTGGCGGGCGTTGACGTCGACGACGCCGAACAACGTGACCGACGACTGCGCGGACGCCGCACCGGCGAACGCGGTCAACGCGGCCAGAGCGAGCAGGGATTTTTTCATTGCGACTATCTCCTAGGTTGAACAAGAGGTCCCGA
>CBDUBX010000270.1:0-3876 GCA_965365495.1 uncultured Burkholderiales bacterium | reverse complement strand
GGTTGCGATCGAGCGCCGCCGTCGACGCGGCCAGTGCGGCGCGTGCCTGCGCGATTTGCGCGTCGACTGCCGCGAGCTCGGCCGGCCGGCCGCCGCGCGTCAGATCGGCGGCTTGCGCCGAGGCGGCCTCGCTGCGCGCTTGCGCAGCGTCGTGCGCCAGCGCTTCGGGTTCGGCGTCGAGCGCGAACAGCGGCTCGCCGCGCGCAACCGTGCCGCCGCGCACTGCCGCCAGCGCGCGCAGCGTGCCGGCCGACGGCGCGGCGACGTAGACGAGCTCGGCTTCGGCGTAGCCGGTGAACACGGCGACGTCGCCGCCGCGGTCGCAACCGGCGAGCGACGCTGCCGCGATCGTCGCGGCCGCAACCGACACGGCGGCCGCGGCGCCGCGGCCCCCGGTCAATGGATGTTCTTGAACCGCATCCGCTTCGGCCGCGCGCCTTCCTCGCCGAGGCGCTTCTTCTTGGCGGCTTCGTACTCCTGATAGTTGCCGTCGAAGAAGACCCATTGCGAATCGCCCTCTGCCGCGAGGATGTGGGTGCAGATCCGGTCGAGGAACCAGCGGTCGTGGCTGATGACCATCGCGCTGCCGCCGAACTCGAGCAACGCTTCCTCCAGCGCGCGCAGCGTCTCGACGTCGAGGTCGTTGCTCGGCTCGTCGAGCATCAGCACGTTGCCGCCGCGCGCCAGCGTCTTGGCCAGGTGCAGCCGGCCGCGCTCGCCGCCCGACAGGCTGCCGACGCGCTTTTGCTGGTCGTTGCCCTTGAAGTTGAAGCGGCCGAGGTAGGCGCGGCTCGGCATCACGAACTTGCCGACGACGATGTTGTCGAGTCCGCCCGAAACGTCCTCCCACACCGTCTTCTCGCCGTCGAGGCTGTCGCGCGACTGGTCGACGAAGGCGAGCTTCGCGGTTTTGCCGATCTTCACCTCGCCGCTGTCGGGCTGCTCACGCCCCTGCAGCATGCGGAACAGCGTCGACTTGCCGGCACCGTTCGGGCCGATGATGCCGACGATCGCGCCGGCCGGCACCTTGAAGCTCAGCTTGTCGATCAGCAGCCGGTCGCCGAAGCTCTTGCTGACGTCGACGAACTCGATCACCTCGTTGCCGAGCCGCTCGGCGACCGGGATGAAGATCTCGTTGGTGACGTTGCGCTGCTGGTACTCGACGTCGGACAGCTCCTCGAAGCGCGCCAGCCGCGCCTTGCTCTTCGTCTGCCGCGCCTTGGCGTTGGAGCGCACCCACTTGAGCTCCTCCTTCATCGCCTTGATACGCGCGTCCTCGGTCTTCTGCTCGACCTCGAGCCGACGCTCCTTCTGGTCGAGCCAGTCGGAGTAGTTGCCCTTCCACGGGATGCCGTGGCCGCGGTCGAGCTCGAGGATCCACTCGGCGGCGTTGTCGAGGAAGTAGCGGTCGTGGGTGATCGCGACGACGGTGCCAGGGAAGCGCTGCAGGAAGTGCTCGAGCCACTCGACGCTTTCGGCGTCGAGGTGGTTCGTCGGCTCGTCGAGCAGCAGCATGTCGGGCTTGGACAGCAGCAGCCGGCACAGCGCGACGCGACGCTTCTCGCCACCCGACAGCACGCCGATCTTGGCGTCCCACGGCGGCAGCCGCAGCGCGTCGGCGGCGAGCTCGAGCTGGACGTCGGTGTTCTCGCTGCCGGCGGCGGTGATCAGCGCTTCCAGTTCGGCCTGTTCGGCGGCCAGCGCGTCGAAGTCGGCGTCGGGCTCGGCATACGCGGCGTACACCTCGTCGAGCCGCTGCTTGGCGGCGAGGACGCCGCCGATGCCTTCCTCGACCGCTTCGCGCACCGTCTGCTCGGGGTCGAGCTGCGGCTCCTGCGGCAGGTAGCCGATCTTCAGGTTCGGCATCGGCACCGCTTCGCCTTCGATCTCGCGGTCCAGGCCGGCCATGATCTTCAGCAGCGTGCTCTTGCCCGAGCCGTTGACGCCGAGCACGCCGATCTTCGCGCCGGGAAAGAACGACAGGCTGATGTCCTTCAGAATTGCGCGCTTCGGCGGCACGATCTTGCCGACGCGATTCATCGTGAGAACGTATTGCGCCATGGGGCGGCTTCCTCCGGGTTCAACGCCGCCCGCGATGGCGGCGCGCATCGCGGGGCAGCAGGGTCGCCCGCGACGGGCAACCGCGCATTATCCGCGGCGCGGTCGGCGGCGTTATCGTCGCGCATCGACCGCCGCCGGGGGTCGCCGCCGCCGCAGCGCGCTGCAGGAATCGAGATGACCACGACCTATCAAGCCGTCGAACCGTCGCCCGGGCTCGTCAACGTCACGCACCTCGTCTACGGGTTGCACGCGCTCGGGCTGGCGTTCGGCGCCTTCGGCGCGGCGACGGTGCTCGGCTCGTTCCTGTTCGGTTGGCCGTCGATCATCGCGGTGGTCATCAACTACGTGAAGCGCGACGAGGTCCGTGGCACGTGGCTCGAATCGCACTTCAGCTGGCAGATCCGCACGTTCTGGTGGGCGCTGGCCTGGGCGGTGCTCGTCGGCGTCGTGTCGCTGCCGCTGACGATCGTGCTCATCGGCATCGGCACCTGGGTGCTCGGCATGTTCATCCTCGGCGTCTGGGCGATCTACCGCATCGCCCGCGGCTGGTTGCGGCTGAACGCGCGCCAGCCGATGCCGACGTGACCGACTAGAATCGCTGCCTTGCGCCGCCGGGCTCCAGTCGCCGGCGGCGCGGTCGATTCCGACTTCTCTCCTCTGACGCGCCTGGCCGACTGGTGCACCCGCAACGGGTGACAGCAGGCTGCGTCGCCGGGCCGCCCTCGCGGCCCCTACCACCGATGAATTTCACAGACCTCGGCCTGTCCGAGCCGCTCGTGCGCGCCGTTCGCGAGCACGGCTACGAAACCCCGACGCCGATCCAGCAGCAGGCGATCCCGCAGGTGCTCAAAGGCGGCGACCTGCTCGCCGGCGCGCAGACCGGCACCGGCAAGACCGCCGGCTTCGTGCTGCCGATGCTGCAACGGCTGATGTCCGGCGCGCCGCCACGCGATGCGCGCGGCAAGCGGCCGATCCGCGCGCTGATCCTGACGCCGACGCGCGAGCTCGCGGCGCAGGTCGAGGAAGGCGTTCGCACCTACGGCCGGCACGTGCCGCTGACGAGCATGGTGATGTTCGGCGGCGTCGGCATGCAGCCGCAGGTCGACCGGCTCGCACGCGGCGTCGACATCCTCGTCGCCACGCCGGGTCGGCTGCTCGACCACCATCAGCAGGGGACGCTGAAGCTGGACCGCGTCGAGATCTTCGTTCTCGACGAGGCCGACCGGATGCTCGACATGGGCTTCATCCACGACATCCGCAAGGTGCTGGCGCTGCTGCCGGCGCAGAAGCAGAGCCTGCTGTTCTCGGCGACGTTCAGCGACGACATCAAGGCGCTCGCCGACCGGTTGCTGAACCAGCCGGCGCTGATCGAGGTCGCGCGACGCAACGCGACCGCCGACACGATCGCGCAGAAGATCCACCCGGTCGGCCGCGACCGCAAGAAGGAGCTGCTCGCCCACCTGATCCAGCGCGGCGACTGGCACCAGGTGCTCGTCTTCACGCGGATGAAGCACGGCGCCAACCGCCTGACCGACTACTTGAACGACCACGGCATCACCGCGATGGCGATCCACGGCAACAAGAGCCAGACCGCGCGCACGAAGGCGCTGGCCGACTTCAAGTCGGGCGAGTTGCAGGTGCTGGTGGCGACCGACATCGCCGCGCGCGGGATCGACATCGACCAGCTGCCGCACGTCGTCAACTTCGAGATGCCGAACGTTCCGGAGGACTACGTGCACCGCATCGGCCGCACCGGCCGTGCCGGCGCCAGCGGCGAGGCGATCTCGCTGGTCTGCGTCGACGAGGAGATCTTCG
>CBDUBX010000269.1:0-3886 GCA_965365495.1 uncultured Burkholderiales bacterium | reverse complement strand
CCGAGGACGGCGACAAGGGCAAGGTCACGCTGCGCTTCCGCGGCCGCGAGATCACACACCAGGAGATCGGCATGCGGATGCTCGAGCGCATCCGCGACGAGCTCGCCGACGTCGCGCAGGTCGAACACATGCCCAAGCTCGAAGGGCGACAGATGATCATGGTGCTGGCGCCGAAGCGGCGCTAGCGCTTCGCAGGATCGCCGTCGGCGGGTTGCTTTGCCTGCCGACGGCGCGACAAGCCGCTGCAGGCCGGCAAGCACGTCGAAGTCGTTCGGCGTCGCCTGATCAGCGGCAACGAAAAGGAGGCACTCCCGTGCCCAAGATGAAGACCAAGAAGAGCGCGGCCAAGCGGTTCCGCGTGCGTCCGGGTGGCAGCGTCAAGCGCGGCCAGGCGTTCAAGCGCCACATCCTGACCAAGAAGACGACGAAGAACAAGCGCCACCTGCGCGGCGCGGTCAACGTCCACGACAGCAATCTGGGCCAGATGGCGCAGATGATGCCGTTCGCCGGCCTGTAACCGAAGGAGCGCCACATGCCTCGCGTCAAACGCGGCGTCATCGCCCACGCGCGCCACAAGAAGATCCTCGCCCTCGCCAAGGGCTTCCGCGGCCGGCGCAAGAACGTCTTCCGCATCGCCAAGCAGGCGGTGATGAAGGCCGGCCAGTACGCCTACCGCGACCGCCGCACCAGAAAGCGCGTGTTCCGCCAGCTGTGGATCGCGCGGATCAACGCCGCCAGCCGCAGCTCCGGGCTGAGCTACAGCAAGTTCATGGCCGGGCTGAAGAAGGCCGGCATCGAGCTCGACCGCAAGGTGCTGTCGGACATGGCGATCCACGACCCGGCGGCGTTCGGCAGCATCGTCGAGAAGGTCAAGGCGCAGCAGCCCTGACCTCGGCCGCGGCGGCGGCGCGGCACGCGTGCGCGTGTCGTTGCCGGCGCCGCGGGAGACCGCCCGCGCGTCGCTGTCCGGCGCCGCGGGCAGAGGGGCTCCGGCCCGCGGCCGCTTCCGGCGTCGACCACGGCGATGAACGACCTGCACGCACTGACTTCCGCCGCCGCGGCCGATTTCGACGCCGCGCGCGGCCCGGCCGAACTCGAGGACGCCAAGGCGCGCTACCTCGGCAAGACCGGCCTGCTGACCGAACGGCTCAAGGGCCTGGCGGCGCTGCCGGTCGATGAGAAAAGGACTCGCGGCGCCGAGATCAACCAGGCCAAGGCGCGCGTCGAGTCGCTGCTCGCCGCGGCGCGCGAGCGTCTCGCCGCGGCGCAACTGCAGGCGCAGCTCGACGCCGAGGCGCTCGACGTCACGCTGCCCGGGCGCAAGCGCGGCAGCGGCGGCGCGCGCCATCCGGTGACCCGCACGCTCGAACGCGTCGAGGCGATCTTCGCGAGCATCGGCTTCGACGTCGCCGACGGCCCCGAGATCGAGACCGACTGGATGAGCTTTACCGCGTTGAACAACCCGGAGAACCATCCGGCGCGTTCGATGCAGGACACGTTCTACGTCGACGTCAAGGACGCCGACGGGCGCTGGTTGAACCTGCGCCCGCACACCAGCCCGATGCAGGTGCGCTACGCGCAGGCACATGCGGCGAAGCACGCCGCGGCGATCGCCCGCGGCGACGCGATCCCCGAGATCCGCGTGATCGCGCCGGGGCGCACCTACCGCGTCGACAGCGACGCGACGCACTCGCCGATGTTCCACCAGTGCGAAGGGCTGTGGATCGGCGAGCACGTCAGCTTCAAGGACCTGAAGGTCGTGTTCACCGGTTTCGTCCGCGAGTTCTTCGAGACCGACGACTTCGACCTGCGCTTCCGCCCGAGCTTCTTCCCGTTCACCGAGCCGAGCGCCGAGATCGACGTCGCGTTCCGCAGCGGGCCGCTCGCCGGTCGGTGGCTCGAGGTCGCGGGTTCGGGGCAGGTGCACCCGACCGTCGTGCGCCACTTCGGCCTCGACCCCGAACGGCAGATCGGCTTCGCGTTTGGCATGGGCGCCGAACGGCTGGCGATGCTGCGCTACGGCATCGACGACATGCGCGCGATGTTCGAAGGCGACCTGCGCTTCCTGCGCCAGTTCGCCTGACCGCGCGGGAGCCGTTGGCGATGCAGTTCCCTGAAAGCTGGCTGCGCGAGTTCTGCGACCCGCCGCTGTCGACCGCAGCGCTCGCCGAGTTGCTGACGATGGCCGGCATGGAAGTCGAATCGCTGCAGCCGGTCGCACCGCCGTTCTCGGGCGTCGTCGTCGCCGAGATCGTCGCTGCGCAGCCGCACCCGCAGGCCGACCGGCTGCGCGTGTGCCGCGTCGACGCCGGTGCGGCGACGCCGCACGGCCCGGTCGACGTCGTCTGCGGCGCGCCGAACGCGCGCGTCGGCCTGCGCGTGCCGCTGGCGACCGTCGGTGCGCAGCTGCCGCCGGCGGCCGACGGCAGTGCGCCGGTGGCGATCGCGGCGACGACGCTGCGCGGCGTCGCGAGCCACGGCATGCTGTCCTCGGCGCGCGAGCTGCGGCTGGCCGACGACCACGCCGGATTGCTCGAACTCGCCGCCGACGCACCGCTCGGCGCCGACCTGCGCGAGTGGCTCGCGCTCGACGACACCGTGTTCACGCTGAAGCTGACGCCGAACCTCGGCCATGCGCTCAGCGTCTTCGGCGTCGCGCGCGAGGTCGCCGCGCTGACCGGTGCGCCGCTGCAATCTCCGCGGATCGAGCCGGTCGTGCCGACGATCGACGCGCGGTTGCCGGTGCGCATCGACAGCCCCGACCTGTGCGGCCGCTTCTCGGGGCGTGTCGTCACTGGCGTCGACCCGGCCGCGAAGACGCCGGCGTGGATCGTCGAGCGCCTGGCGCGCTGCGGCCAGCGCAGCGTTACCGCGCTGGTCGACATCTCGAACTACGTGATGTTCGAGCTCGGCCGGCCGTCGCACATCTTCGACCTCGACCGCATCGGCGGCGGTGGTCTCGTCGTGCGCTGGGGGCGGCCGGGCGAGTCGCTCGAACTGCTGAACGGCAGCACCGTCGACGTCGACGCCGACGTCGGCGTGATCGCCGACGCCGACGGCCAGGTCGAATCGCTGGCCGGGATCATGGGCGGGCAGTCGACCGCGGTCGGAGCGGCGACGACGAACGTCTACATCGAAGCCGCGTTCTGGTGGCCGCACGCGGTCCAGGGCCGATCGCGGCGCTACGGCTTCACGACCGACGCCGGCCACCGCTTCGAGCGCGGCGTCGACCCGGCGACGACGGCGCTGCACGTCGAGCGCATCACGCAGCTCGTGCTCGACGTCTGCGGCGGCGCGGCCGGCCCGCTCGACGACCACGTGCTCGCGCTGCCCAAAGCGACGCCGGTGACGCTGCGCGCGGCGCGTGCGGCGCGCGTCGTCGGCATGCCGCTGACGCTGGCGCAGTGCACCGACGCGCTGGCGCGGCTCGGGCTGCCGACCGACGTCGGCGACGGCACCGTGACCGTCACGCCGCCGAGCTGGCGCTTCGATCTGAAGATCGAAGAAGACCTGATCGAAGAGGTGATCCGCGTCGTCGGCTACGACCGGCTGCCGGCGACGCCGCCGTCGGCGCCGGTCGTGCCGCGGGTGCGGCCGGAGGCGCGCCGCGGCGTGCACGCGCTGCGCCACCGCCTCGCCGCGCTCGACTATTTCGAGACGATTTCGTTCTCCTTCGTCGAAGCCGCCGCCGAGCGCGACCTCGCCGGCAACGCCGACCCGATCCGCGTGCTGAACCCCATCGCCGCGCCGCTGGCGGTGATGCGGTCGAGCCTCGTCGCAAGCCTCGTCGGCGTGCTGCGCCACAACCTCGCGCGGCGGGCGACGCGGGTGCGCGTGTTCGAGGTCGGCCGCGCGTTCCGCCGCGACGCTGCGGTGGCCGACGGGC
>CBDUBX010000268.1:0-3910 GCA_965365495.1 uncultured Burkholderiales bacterium | reverse complement strand
CCATGTTGCCGACGCGCGCGCCGCGGAACGCGTAGATGCTCTGGTCGTCGTCGCCGACGGCGAACACGCCCTGCGCCGGCCCCGCCGGCGACCCGGCGATCGCCGCAGCGCCGGGCGGCGGCGCGAACATCTTCAACCACGCGTACTGCAGCCGGTTCGTGTCCTGGAACTCGTCGACGAGCACGTGCGCGAAGCGGCGCTGGTAGTGCTCGCGCAGCGGATCGTGGTCGCGCAGCAGTTCGTAACTGCGCAGCATCAGCTCGGCGAAGTCGACGACGCCTTCGCGGTCGCACTGCGCTTCGTAGGCGGCGTAGATGTCGACGAGGCGGCGCGTGTGCTCGTCGCGCGGCTCGACATCGCGCGGCCGCCGGCCCTCTTCCTTCTCGCCGGCGATGAACCACGTCACCTGCTTGGGCACCCAGCGCTCGTCGTCGAGGTTCAGCGACTTGATCACGCGCTTCACCGCGGCGAGCTGGTCGGCGCTGTCGAGGATCTGAAAGCCCTGCGGCAGCCCCGCCAGCTTCCAGTGCGCGCGAAGGAAGCGGTTGCACAGCCCGTGGAAGGTGCCGACCCACATGCCGCGAACGGCCACCGGCAGCATCGCCGACAGCCGCGTCAGCATCTCCTTGGCGGCCTTGTTCGTGAACGTCACCGCGAGCACGCCGCCCGGCGACGCCTGGCCGGTGGCCAGCAGCCACGCGATGCGCGTCGTCAGCACGCGCGTCTTGCCCGACCCGGCGCCGGCGAGGATCAGCGCCGGCACCGCCGGCATCGTCACCGCGGCCAGCTGCTCGGGGTTCAGGTGGCGCAGCAGCCGCGACTCGACGCCGCGCGCCGCGGGGTCGGTCTCCGTCGACATCGCCGGAATTCTAGGCAGGCGGCCCGTCGTCGCCGGCCGCGGGTCCGCCGCCGTCGAGCACATGGCGAACCGTCGCGGTCAGCTCCTCGAGCGTGTTCTCCTTGCGCAGCAGCGCGCGCACGCCGGCCGCCGCGGCGTCGCGTTGCAACTCGTCGGTCACGTGGCCGGTGGTGATGACGACCGGCAGCCGCGGGTGGCTCCGCTGCAGCGCGCGCGCCAGCTCCAGCCCCGACGTTTCCGGCATGCTGTAGTCGCTGACGACGATCGCCGCGTCGTCGGCGAGCGACTGCAACACCGCCAGCGCGTCGGCGGCGCGGCGGCAGCCGACGGCGCGGAACCCGGCGCGTTCGAGCAGCTGCGTCGCCAGCATGACCATCACGTCGTCGTCGTCGACGTAGACGACGAGGCGGCCACCGCCGGCGGTCGGCGCCGCCGACGGCGCCGGCGGGGCCTCGTTCTGCGGCGGCGGCGCCGCCGCCCCGGCGAGTGGCAGGTAGACGTCGAAAACGCTGCCCTGCCCCGGCGTGCTCTCCACGCGGATCGCGCCGCCGTGGCTGCGCACGATGCCGTGGACGACGGCCAAGCCGAGCCCGGTGCCGTGGCCGACCGGCTTGGTCGTGAAGAACGGGTCGAAGATCCGGTCGATCACCTCCGGGCCGATGCCGACGCCGTCGTCGGCGACCCACAGCCGCGCCGCCGGCGCGCCGTGCAACTCGTGCAGCCCGCGTTCGGCAGCTTGCTGCGGCGACAGCGCTTCGGTGCCGACCTCGATGCGGCCGCGGCCGTCGGGCAGCGCGTGCCAGGCGTTGGTGCACAGGTTCATCACCACCTGCTGCAGCTCGGTCGCGTCGACTTGCACCGCGAGCCCGGCGTCGGCAAGCCGCGTGTCCAGCCGCACCGATGCCGGCAGCGTCGATCGCAGCAGCGCCAGCGTCTCGTCGACGACGGCGGCCAGGCGCTGCGTCGCCGGCGCGTGCGGCTGGTGGCGGCTGAACGCGAGGATCTGCTGCACCAGGCTGCGAGCGCGCGCGCCGGCGCGGTGGATCTGCTCGAGGCTCGCGTCGGCCGGCCGGCCGTTCGCCAGGTCTTCGCGCGCCAGCGCGACGTTGCCGAGGATCGCCGCGAGGATGTTGTTGAAGTCGTGCGCGATGCCGCCGGCGAGCGTGCCGATCGACTCCAGCCGCTGCGCTTCGCGGATCTGGCGTTCGAGCATCGCGTGTTCGAACTCGGCGCGCTTGCGGTCGGTGATGTCGCGCGCGAGCACGATGAAGCGCGGCGTCGCGGCGGCGTCGGGCTGCGGCTTGCGCGCGATCGACAGCTCGTACCAGCGCTCGCCGTCGGGCATCGGCAGCGCGTACTGCGCGCCGGCGATGCGGCCTTCGAGGCGCGCTTGTTCGAGCGCGGCCATCGCCGTCGCCGCGGCATCGGGCGGCAGCACGTCGGCCAGGCGGCGGCCCACGAAGGCCGACGGCGGGGCGAACAGCAACTCGGGCTTCGGCGTCTGGTAGCCGTGGATACGGCCGTCGGCGTCGACGTCGAACAGCAGGTCGGGCAGCGCGGCGAGCGTCGCGGCGAGTTCGGCGCGGGCGCTGCGCAGCGTTTCCTCGACCGCCTTGCTCGCGCCGATGTCCTGCGCCGCGCCGTGCACCGCGACGATGCGGCCGCCGGCGTCGCGCACCGCTTCGCCGATCACGCGCAGCGGCACGGCAGCGCCCCCGTGGGCTTCGCCATCGGCGCCGCCGGCGAGCACTTCCTCGTCGAACGGCGTCGCGTCGCGCAGGCACGCGACGACGCGGCGGCGCAGCCGCGCTCGGTCGGTCGGCGCGACGCGGCGCAGCAACGCCGCGACCGACGCGACGCCGCCGCTGTCAGCAGCGGGCGCGCCGAGCACGCGCGCCAGCTCGGGGGTGACGTGCAGCCGGCCGCCGCCGCGGTCGTAGCGCCAGCCGCCGACGCGTGCCAGCCGGCTCGCGATGCGCAGCCCCTCTTCGGCGCGGGCGCGCTCGCTGACGTCGGTGACGACGAGGTAAATGCCGCCGGGCGTGCGGTCGGCGCGGCGGTCGGGGCGCAGCGACACGATCACGCGGCGCTCGCCGTCGACGGTCTGCACCGTCGTGTCGACGGTGTGCAACGCGCCGGCGAGAGCGGCGTCGATCTGCGGCGCGATTGGCGCGAACGCCGCGCCGTCGGGCAACTCGGCGCGACGGCGGCCGATGAACGCCGACGCCGGTGCGCCGAACCAGCGTTCGCAAACGCCGTTGACGAAGCGCACGCGGCCGTCGGCGCCGAAGCGCATCACCGGGCCGGGCAGCGCGTCGGCCAGCGCCGACAGCTCTGCCTCGCGGTCGCGCAGCGCCTGCAGCATGCGGTAGTGCTCGCCGACGTCGCTGAACACGACGACGACGCCGACGACGTCGCCGGCGGCGCTGCGGATCGGCGCCGCGCTGTCGGCCACCGGCGCGCGCCGACCGTCGCGCGCGACGAGCACCGTGTCGTGGCCGAGGGTGACGGTCTCGCCGCCGGCGAGCACGCGCGCCGCCGGGTCGGGCAGCGCGCGGCCGTCGGCGTCTTCGACGCGGAACACGTCGCCGAGCCGCCGGCCGACCGCCTCGGCCGCCGACCAGCCGGTCAGTCGCTCGGCCGCTGCGTTGATCCGCGTGACGGCGCCGGCGGCATCGGTGGCGACGACGCCGTCGCCGATCGACATCAGCGTGATCGCGAGGCTCTCCTCGCTGCGGCTTAGTCGCTCCTGCGCCTGCATGTGCTCGGTCAGGTCGAGGTGCGTACCGACGACGCGCAGCGGCTGGCCATTCGCGTCGCGCTCGATGACCCGCGCGCGGTCGAGGATCCACACCCAGTGGCCGTGCTTGTGGCGCAGGCGGTAGATCGCCTCGAAGTTCGGCGTGCGACCGTCCCAGTGGTCGCGCTGCGCGGCGAGCGTCGCGTCGCGGTCGGCCGGGTGCAGCAGCGCGTGCCACGTCGCCGGGTCGGCGGGAAAGTCGCCGGCCTCGTGGCCGAGCATCGTGTACCAGCGCTCGTTGACGGTCAGCA
>CBDUBX010000267.1:0-3912 GCA_965365495.1 uncultured Burkholderiales bacterium | reverse complement strand
CCGATCTGGAACGCGCTCTTCAGCTCGCTGGTGACGAACGCCGGCACCAGCACCGACAGCGGCACGTCCTCGCCCTTCACGTCGGACGGCAGCTTGGCCAGCCGCGCGAACAGCTGCACGTCGCTCTGCCGCGTCTGCTTCAGCATGAACTCGCGCATCGGCTTGGCGCCGTCGGCCAGCGCCTGCTCGGCCGGCAGCGCGCCGGCGGCGTACGGCTTCCACGCCTGCTCGTAGACCGCGTCGAAAGTCGGCGCCATCACGAAGAACGTCAGGAACAGGCTCAGCCCGACGACGACCTGGTTCGGCGGCGCGGTCTGCGTGCCGAGCGCTTGGCGCAGCAGCCCGAGGACGATGACGATCCGCGTGAAGCCGGTCATCAACAGCAGCACCGCCGGCAGGAACGACAGCGCGGTGAAGAACAGCAGCGTCTGGATCGGCACCGAATAGCTCGCGCCGCCGGGCCCTTGGCCGACGAGCAGCGGCAGCGCGCCGCCGATCGCACCGGGCTGCTGCGCGGCGGCCGCGCCGGCGGCGAGCAGGCCGGCCGCGGCGAGCGCCGCGGCGCTCGCGCCGCGGCCGCGCCGGACAACTCGGTCAGCGCCCACGGCCGGCCCCGTCGCGCGGGTGCGTGAAGCGCGTCAGCAGCTGCGCGAATGGCGGCTGCGGCGGCGCGTTCGGGCTGGCGACGTCGGCCTGCGCCGGCAGCGTGTGCAGCGCGGTGAGACCTTGAGGCGACACGCCGACGACGAGCCAGCGGCGGTCGTCGCCGGTGCCGACTTCGACGGTGACGAGGCGCTGCTGCGCGGTCAGCGGCAGCACCGCGACGGTGCGCGGCGTGCCGGCCGGGCCGACCGCGCCGCCGCCGAGCGGCGTGCGCTTCAGCAGCCACAGCGCCAGCGGGATCAGCACGACGATCACCGCCAGCCACGCCAGCGCGGCAAGCCCTCCTTGCCAGGTCATCGCGCGGACCCTTCGTCGAGCGGCTTCACGCGGCTCACGACACGCGCGACAAGCGGCGCATGCGTTCGCTCGGCGTGACGATGTCGGTCAGGCGGATGCCGAACTTGTCGTTGACGACGACGACTTCGCCCTGCGCGATCAGATAGCCGTTGACGAGCACGTCCATCGGCTCGCCGGCCAGCGTCTCGAGCTCGACGACCGAGCCCTGCGCCAGCTGCAGGATGTGCTTGATCGGGATCCGCGTGCGGCCGAGCTCGACGGTCAGCTGGACGGGGATGTCCAGGATCATGTTGAGGTCGTTGCCGGCGGTGGCGACGTCGGCCGCGGTCATCGGCGAGAACTTCGTGAACGACGCCGGTGCGACCGTCTCGGCCGGACCTGCGACCTCGCTCGCGACGTCGCCGGGCTTGCTCTCGGCCAGCGCCGCGGCCCATTCGGCGGCCATGCGGTCCTCGTCGGACATTTCTTGGGCGGTGTTTTCAGCGGCCATGCGGGCTTTCTCCGATCCAGCCTTGTTGCGTGCTGGAAATGAGGCGGTCGATCTTGATCGCGTAGTGCTGGTTCGACGTGCCGTACTGGCAGTCGAACACCGGGACGCCGTCGACCTTGGCCTGGATCATCTGGGCCAGGTCGAGCTCGATGAAGTCGCCGGGCTTGAACGCGAGCAGCTGCTCGATCGTCGCGCCGGCGTGCGCCAGCTCGGCGACGAGGTCGACCTCGGCCGCCTGGATCTGCTGCTTCAGCAGGTTCACCCAGCGCCGGTCGGGCTCGGCCGAGTCGCCTTGCACCGTCGAATACAGCACGTCGCGGATCGGCTCGAGCGTGCTGTACGGAACGCAGAAGTGGATCGAACCGACGGTCTCGCCGATCTCGAGCGTGAAGTTGGTCGCGACGACGATCTCGCTCGGTGTGGCGATGTTGGCGAACTGCGGCTGCATCTCCGAACGCTGGTAGTCGAGCTCGAGCGGGTAGATGCCGACCCACGCCTTGCGGTACTCGGCGACGATCGTCTCGACGAGGCGGAAGATCACGCGCAGCTCGGTCGGCGAGAAGTCGCGCCCTTCGATCCGCGTGTGGAACTTGCCCATGCCGCCGAACAGCGCGTCGATCACCGCGAACACGAGGCTCGGGTCGCAGACGATCAGGCCGTTGCCGCGCAGCGGCCGCACGCTCATGATGTTGAAGTTCGTCGGCACGACGATCTCGCGCAGGAACGCGCTGAACTTCTGCACCTTGATGCCGCCGATCGACACTTCGGGGCTCTTGCGGATCAGGTTGAACAGGCCGATGCGGATGTTGCGCGCGAAGCGCTCGTTGACGACCTCCATCGTCGGCATGCGGCCGCGGACGATGCGCTCCTGGCTCGCCAGGTCGTAGTTGCGCACGCCGGTCGTCGGCGCTTCCTCGTGCTCGAGCTTCTGGCTCTCGCCGGTGATGCCTTGCAGCAGGGCGTCGACTTCGTCCTGCGACAGGATCTGCTGGTTCACCAAAGGCTCCTGGGCGCTGCGGCGATGGACGGCGTCACTGGATGATGAAGTTCGAGAAGTGCACCGCGCGGATCGGCAGCTCGGCGTCGCGGCGCTTCTTGCGCGGCGCGGCTTCGGCGGTTTCGGCGTCGGCTTCGGCCGGCACGTCGTAGCCGAGCGCGCGCGAAGCCTCGCGAGCGATGCGCTCGGCAAGCTGCGCCTTGCCGCCGCGCTCGAGCAGGTCGCCCGCGGTGCGGTCGGCGATCGCCAGCAGGATGTTGTTGCGGATCGCCGGCATGAACGTCTTCACGCGGTCGGCGAGCTTGGGCTCGTCGATCTCGAGCGTGATGCCGACCTGCGCATAGCGCTCGGCGTCGCGGTCGGCGAGGTTGACGGTGAAGCTGTCGAGCGCGACGAAGGTCGGCACGGCCTCGTCGTCGACGGCTTCGGTGTGCGCTGCGGCGCCGGCTTCGGCGTCGTCCTCGGCCGGGGCCTTCTTCAGCAGCAGCAGCGCGGCGCCGCCGGCCAGCGCGAGCACCAGCACCGCGGCGATGGCGATGATCAGGATCAGCTTCTTCTTGCCCTTCGCGGGCGGGGGCGCTTCGACGGCCGTGGCGGCAGCGGCACTGGACACTGGGTTCTCCTCGACGACGCGGTTGCGGCGATGACGAGGGTCATTGTCGAGAGCGGGGTCGGCCACCGATGCGCCGATAAGCGGCGCGATTCGACGCCTTCAGCGAACGACGCCGAGCGGCAGCGGGCGAGGAGGCGGCGCGCGATCCGCTCGGGCGAGGGCGGTGTGCGCGACGCCACACGACACCGCGCCGGCGCGCCGGCGGGCGGCCGGTCGCGGCCGTGGCGCCGGCGCCGCCGCCGCGCGGCAGCGTCAGGCGACGAGGTCGACGACGCCGCGCCGACGCGGCACGTGCGGCGTCGCCGGCGCCACGCCGTCGCCGAGCGCCGCCGTCGCGTGACTCGTGCTGCTGCCCGCCGCTGCCGACGGGCCGCGGCCGTCGCGGCCGTCTTGGCCACCGGCGGCCTGGCCGCTGCCCGGGGGCGGCTGCTGCGGCTGCTCGAAGACGCCGCCGCCGGCGAGCGTCAGCCCGGCGTCGCGCAGGTTCGACGCCAGCGTCGGCAGCGCGCTGTCGAGGGCCTGGCGCGTGGCCGCTTGCTCGGCCCACAGCTGCACGTGCGCGGCGGCGCCGTCGACGCGGATCTGCACCGAAACCGGGCCGAGCTCGGCCGGGTTCAGGTGCAGCTGCGCGTGCTCGACGCCGCCGCGGACGAAGGTCGTGACCTGCGCAGCGAACTGCGGTGTGAACGCCGGGCTGCCCGGCGGCGCGGCGAGCGCGGCCTGCGCCGGCGCGGCGCCGGCCAAAGGCGGCGCGGGCGCCCACGCCGCGGTCTGGGCCGCGAGCGCGTCGGAGAAGGTCGGCGCCGGCGCCGTTTGCGGCGATGTGGCCGCGGCGGTCGACGCGGGCGCGGC
>CBDUBX010000266.1:0-3930 GCA_965365495.1 uncultured Burkholderiales bacterium | reverse complement strand
TCGACGGCGAGTTCTTCGTCCGCTCGTGGTGGGACGTGATCTTCAACCCGTCGTTTCCGTACCGCCTCGTGCACATGCTGCTCGCGTCGGGGCTCACGGTGGCCTTCGTCGTCGCCGGCGTCAGCGCGTGGCAGCTGCTCGCCGGCAAGGCCAACGCGTCGACGGCGCCGGCGATGCGCACCGCGCTCGCCGCTGCCGCGCTGCTGGTGCCGCTGCAGATCGCCGTCGGCGACCTGCACGGCCTGAACACGCTCGAGCACCAGCCGCAGAAGGTCGCGGCGATGGAGGCGATCTGGGAGACCGAGCGCGGCGCGCCGCTGCTGCTGTTCGCCTGGCCCGACGAAGCGACGCGCAGCAACGCGTGGACGATCGCCATTCCGCGCGGCGCGGCGCTGATCCTGACGCACGAACTCGACGGCGAGATCCAGGGACTGAACGACTTCCCCGACGCGCACCCGCCGGTGGCGCCGGTGTTCTTCGCGTTCCGGCTGATGGTCGGCATCGGCGTCGCGATGCTGGCGTTCGCATGGGCCGGGTGGTGGCTGCTGCGCAGGCGAGGCGGCGCCGTCGAGCGGCTGCCGCGCTGGCTGCTGCGCGGCTTCGTCGCGATGACCTTCTCGGGCTGGCTCGCGACGCTCGCCGGCTGGACCGTCACCGAGGTCGGCCGCCAGCCGTTCGTCGTCTACGGCCTCGTGCGCACCGCCGACACGCTGTCGGCGATCACCGCGCCGATGGTCGCGTCGACGCTCGCGATGTATTCACTGCTGTACGTCGCGCTGATCGCGGCCTACGTCGCGGTCGTTCGCCACATGGCCGGCAAGCCGGTCGACCTGACGCCGGTGCCGCAGCGCGGCCCGGCGGCCGGGGTGACCGCATGACGCCGAACCCGATGACCTTCGCCGACGCGCTGCCGGTGGTCTTCATGGGGCTGATGGGGCTGGCGATGCTCGCCTACGTGATGCTCGACGGCTACGACCTCGGCGTCGGCATGCTGCTGCACCGCGCGAGCGACGCGCAGAAGGACGTGATGGTCGCGAGCATCGGCCCGTTCTGGGACGCCAACGAAACCTGGCTCGTGCTCGGCGTCGGCATCCTGCTGATCGCGTTCCCGAAGGCGCACGGCGTGATCCTCACCGCGCTGTACCTCCCGGTGGCGCTGATGCTCGTCGGGCTGATCCTGCGCGGCGTGGCGTTCGACTTCCGCGTCAAGGCACAGGACCAGCACAAGCCGCTGTGGAACCGTGCCTTTCTCGCCGGGTCGGCGCTGGCCGCCGCGGCGCAGGGGTGGATGCTCGGCCGCTATATCACCGGGCTCGACACCGACTGGCCGTTCCTGCTGTTCGCCGCCGTCATCGCGGTGCTGCTGCCGGCGGCCTACGTGCTGCTCGGCGCGTGCTGGCTGGTGATGAAGACCGAAGGCGAGCTGCAGCGCGCCGCGGTGGCGTGGGCGCGGATCGCGTGGGCGCCGGTCGTCGTCGGCATGGTGGCGATCTCGGCGGCGACGCCGATCGTCAGCACGACGGTGCGCGACAAGTGGTTCTCGCTGCCCGAGTTCGTCTGGCTCGCGCCGATCCCGCTGGCAACCGCGGCGGTGCTGCTCGGCGCGCTGGCGATGCTGAGGAGCCCGCGCGTGCTCGGTCCGCGCTGCTGGGTGCCGTTCGCCCTCGTGCTCGCGATGTTCGCGCTCGGCGCGCTCGGTCTCGCTTACAGCCTGTACCCGTACGTGCTGATCGATCGCATCACGATCTGGGACGCCGCCAGCGCGACGAATTCGCTGGTCGTGATCCTCGTCGGCTGCGCGATCGCCGTGCCGATGATCGCTGCCTACACCGTCTACGCCTACCGCGTGTTCCGCGGCAAGGCGACGCTGCTGGAGTACGCATGACACCGTCGCCTGCGGTCGCTGCCGACGCCGACGCCGCGGCCACCGCCGCGGCGTGGGAACGCGAGCTCGCCGCGGTGCGCGAGCGGATGACCGCCGCCGGCGCGCGCGCCGGACTCGCCGACCGCGACGCGGTCGCCGGGCTGAGCGGACTCCAGATCATCGAAGGCGTGCGCGACGGCACGCTGCCGTATGCGCCGATCGCCGACACGCTCGACTTCGCGATCGTCGACGTCGCGCGCGGCCGCACGGTGTTCCAGGGCACGCCGCAGTTCGCGCACTACAACCCCCTCGGCAGCGTCCACGGCGGCTGGTACGCGACGCTGCTCGACTCGGCGATGGGCTGCGCGGTGCACACGATGCTGCCCGCGGGCCGCAGCTACACGACGGCCGAGCTCAGCGTCAACCTCGTCCGCGCGGCGACGACGGCGACCGGACCGCTGCGCGCGATCGGCAGCGTCGTCCACTGCGGCCGCCGGCTCGCCACCGCCGAAGGCCGACTCGTCGGCGCCGACGGCACGCTGTACGCGCACGGCACGACGACCTGCCTCGTCTTCGACCCGCGCACGGGTTGACCGCGGCGCAGCGCCGCACTCACGCGCCGCAGCACTTCTTGTACTTGCGACCGCTGCCGCACGGGCACGGGTCGTTGCGCCCCGGCGTCTTGTCGACGCGCCGCGGCGCGGTCACCGGCGCGCGGTCGACGAACAGCACGCGCAGGTCCTGGACCGCCCAGCACGCGGCGTCGATCGCGTCGTCGCGGGTCGGCGGCGCGACGCCGGCGGGAACGGTCGCAGGTTCGCCTGCCGCGTCGCCGCTTGCCGCTCCGGCCACCGGCAGCGGGCGGCCACGCAGCGCGTCGACCGTCGCGAGCAGCGCGTCGAACGACGCACGGTCGGGGTCGTCCGCAGCGACGTGCCACAGCGCCGGCCACGCGGCCACGGCGTGGACAAAACCGTCGGCCCAGCGCGCACCCGGCGGCGGCAACGCGGCGTCGGCGCCGTCGGCGCCAGCCGCGACCGGCGCCGCGACCAGCGGCTCGAGCCGCAGCCGGTCGGGCGCGGCGATCAGCGCTTCGGCGTCGAGCTGATCGGCCAGCACCTTCAGCCGTTGCTGCAGCGCGCGCATCGCCTGCGCGCGGTCGTCGGGGTCGGCGAAGACGCGGTCGAAGGTGTCGTCGAACAGCAGCGGCAGCCAGTCGTCGACCGGCGGCACGTGCGGCCCGGCGGCCAGCGCGCAGAGGAAGCCGTCGACGAACTCGAAATCGAGCGCGGCGTCGAAGCCGCCGAGGCGCTCGCAGACGCGGTCGAAGGCGCGCAGATCGGCCGGATCGTCGCGCCGCGGCGGCCGCGGCGTCACGGCTCGCCCCAGGCGAGCGGCGGCGGCCGCGGGTGCAGCCGCGCCATCGCGTCGACGTCGGCGTAGACGCCGTCGCGCAGCGCGTACGCGCGGTGCGTGCCTTCGAGCCGGAAGCCGAAGCGGCGGTACAGCGCGATCGCCGCGGCGTTGTCGCTGAACACCGTGAGCTCGATCCGCAGGATGCCGGCCCAGCCGTCGGCGTAGTCGCACGCGGTGCGCAGCAGCGCGCTGCCGACGCCCCGCCGCTGGTGCGCGCGCTCGACGCTGATGCCGAGCATCGCCGCGTGGCGGCGCCGCGTCTGCGCGAGCGGGTGCAAGCCGAGGCTGCCGACGACGCGGCCGTCGACTTCGGCGACGAGCTGCAGGTCGTCGCGGCCGGCGCCCGCGAACGACTCCAGGCGCGCGCGCCACGCGTCCTCGCTCGGCAGCGGCAGCTGCATCAGGTTCGAATAGACCTCGGGCTCGCCCATCATCCGCGCGAAGTCGGCGGCGTCGGCGGGGCGTGCGCGGCGCACGACGAGCGCGGCGGTCATCGCGGTTTGCGCAGGCGCTGCACCGCGCGACCTGTCAAGCCGCGCCGACCCGTTCGGCCACCCAGCCGCGCACCGATGCCAGCGCCGCCGGCAGCGCCTGCGCGTCGCTGCCGCCGGCCATCGCCAGGTCGGGCTTGCCGCCGCCCTTGCCGCCGA
>CBDUBX010000265.1:0-3960 GCA_965365495.1 uncultured Burkholderiales bacterium | reverse complement strand
TGCGCTCGTAGCCGTGGGCGCCGAAGAAGTCGCGCTGCGCCTGCAGCAGGTTGGCCGGCAGCCGCGCCGCGCGGTAGCTGTCGTAGTAGCCGAGCGACGCGCTCATCGCCGGCACCGGCGTGCCGTGGCGCACTGCCAGCGCGACGACGTCGCGCCAGCCGCGCTGACTGCGCGCGAGCACGTCGCGGAAGAACGGCGCGAGCATCAGGTTGGGCAGCGCGGCGTCGCCGCGGTAGGCGTCGGTGATGCGGTCGAGGAAACGCGCGCGGATGATGCAGCCGCCGCGCCAGATCGACGCGATCGCGCCGAGGTCGAGCCCCCAGCCGCGGCGCTCGCCCATCGTGCGCAGCAAGTCCATCCCCTGCGCGTAGCTGACGACCTTCGACGCGTACAGCGCGTCGTGCAGCTTCGAAACGAAGTCGTCGCCGCGTTCGGTCCACGCGCTGTCGGGGCCGGCGAGCTGCGTGCTCGCGGCAACGCGCGCGTCCTTCATCGACGACAGCACACGCGCTTCGACCGCGGCGTTGATCGTGCTGACGACGACGCCGTTGTCGACCGCCGACAGCAGCGTCCACAGCCCGGTGCCCTTCTGCCCGGCGCGGTCGACGATCATCTCGACCAGCGGCCGCCCGGTGTCGGGGTCGCGCTGGCGCAGCGCCTTGGCGGTGATCTCGATCAGGTAGCTCTGCAACGCGCCGCGGTTCCAGCCGTCGAAGACCTCGGCCGCGGCGCCGGCGTCGTAGCCGGCGGCCTGCAGCAGCGCGTAAGCCTCGCAGATCAGCTGCATGTCGCCGTATTCGATGCCGTTGTGCACCGTCTTCACGTAATGGCCGGCGCCGCCCGGGCCGATGTGGACGACGCACGGCTGGCCGTCGGCGCGCGCCGCGATCGCCTCGAAGATCGGCCGCATCGCGTCGTAGCTCGACGCCGTGCCGCCGGGCATGATCGATGGCCCCTTGCGCGCGCCCTCCTCGCCGCCCGACACGCCGACGCCCATGAAGCGGATGCCGAGCGGCGCGAGCCACGCGTCGCGGCGCTCGGTGTCGGTGTACAGGCTGTTGCCGCCGTCGACGACGATGTCGTCGGCAGCGAGCAGCGGCAGCAGCTGCTCGATCACCGCGTCGACCGGCGCGCCGGCCTTGACCATCAGCAAGATGCGCCGCGGCCGCTTCAGCCGGGCGACGAAATCGGCGAGCGTTTCGGCGCCGGCGATCGGCAGCCCCGCATGGTCGGCGACGAAGCGCCGCGTCGCGTCGACGCCGCGGTTGTAGACCGCCACGCGCAGGCCGCGGCCGGCCATGTTCAGCACCAGGTTCTGGCCCATCACGGCCAGGCCGATCAGGCCGACGTCGGCGTCGGGTCGTGCGGCGGGTTCGATGGCGATCTCCTCGAAAACAATGAATCAACGGCGTCAAGGCAGCGCGTGGCCGAGGCTCGCCTGCCAGACGCGATACCAGTCGTCGCGGCCGAGCCGCGGCGCCAGCGCCACCGCGGCCATCGCGTCGCGCAGCGCGTCGACGCGCTGCGTCGCGACCACCGGCCGCGGCCGCGCCGGGTGGCGCATCAGCCATGCGTGGGCAACGGTCGCCGGCGACGCGTCGTGGTGTGCGCCGAGGTCGGCGAGCACCGCGCGCACGCGCTCGGCCTGCGCGTCGGTGCCGGCGACGACGCGGCCGCCGGCGAGCGGCGAACACGCCAGCGCCGGCAACCGCAGGTCGGCGCACTGTTCGAGCGTGCCGTCGGCCAGCGCCTTCATCTGCAGCGGCGAAAACTCGAAGCGGTGCGCCGCGATGGGGTGGTGGCGGCGCAGGCGGTCGACCTGCGCCGGGCTGTGATGCGCGACGCCGAAGTGCTGCACCTTGCCCGCGGCGATGAGCCCGCGCAGCGCGTCGGCCAGCGCTGCCGGCTCGACGAGCAGGTCCGGCCGCTGCAGCAGCAGCAGGTCGATACGGTCGGTGCGCAGCGCGACGAGCGCCGCGTCGACGCGCTCGCGCAGGTGCGGCGTCGAGCTGTCGTAGCACTTCGACCCGTGCGCAGCGAGCGCCGCGTCGCCGTCGCGAACGCCGAACGAAACGACGATCTGCAGCCGGTCGCGCAGGCCCTGTGCGGCGGCCAGCGCGTCGCCGAACCGCGCCTGCATCGAGTCTTCGCCAGTGCTGCAGCCGCCGACGTCGAACGTCGTGACGCCGAGCGCGACCGCGGCGTCGATCCAGCCGACGATTGTCGGTGTGTCGAGCCCCCGCTCGAGCAGCCGACCGACCCCGGCGACGACCGGCGACCCGCGCATCCGACGCGTCGCTTGACCGCTCGCCGCGGCTCAGTCGGCCGCGTCGAACGCGTCCAGCGCCTTGCGAAAGCGCGCCGCGTGCGAGCCCTCGGCACGGGCCAGCGTGTCGAACCAGTCGGCGATCTCGTCGAAGCCCTCGGCGCGCGCGGTGCGCGCCATCGCCGGGTACATCTGCGCCGATTCCTCGGCCTCGCCGGCCACCGCCGATTCGAGCGCCTGGCGGCAGCTTTCGATCGGCAGCCCGGTCGCCGGGTCACCGATCGCTTCGAGGAATTCGAGGTGGCCGTGGGCATGGCCCGTCTCGCCTTCGGCGGTGGCGCGGAACAGCATCGCCAGCTCGCTGCGACCTTCGACGTCGGCCTTGGCCGCGAAATACAGGTAGCGCCGGTTGGCCTGCGACTCCTCGGCGAACGCCGTGCGCAGGTTCTGCTCGGTCTTCGAGCCCTTCAAGCCCATCGCGACCTCCACGGTCACTGCGCGCCCGGCCGCAGCCCGAGCAGCCGCAGCGCCAGCGTGTGTAGCCGCGCGTCGGGATCGACGAAGGCATTCAGCACCGTGTAGTGGTTCGTGCCGGGGACGGTTTCGCACACCGGCACCGCGGTCGGCCCCCACACCTCGCGGATCAGCTGGTTGTGGCGCAGGAACTCGTCGCTCTCGTCGAGGCCGACCACCGCGTACAGCGGCGCCGATTTCGGCCGAGGGAAAAAGGCTGGGCTGAGCCGCGCCACCGCGGTCGGCGTCAGCCGCAGGTCGGACTGCAGCGACGGCGTGTGGCGCAGCGGCTCGAGGTCGAATAGCCCCGAGATCGCGATCGCACCGGCCAGCGGCTGACGCGGCATCGCCGCGTCGACCTCGGACCAGCGGCAACTCAGCAGCATCGCCGCCAGGTGACCGCCAGCCGAATGCCCGGCGACGACAATGCGCGACGGGTCGCCGCCGTGCTCGGCAGCGTTGCGCCACACCCACGCCAGTGCCGACGCCATCTGCAGCGCGATGTGCTCGATGCCGACCGCCGGGCACAGCGCGTAGTTCGGCACGACGACCAGTGCGCCGGCGGCGTTGAACGCCGGGGCGACGAACGAGAAGTCCGACTTGTCGAGCGCGCGCCAATAGCCGCCGTGGAGGAAGACGAGCACGGGCGCGCCGGCGCCGCGATTGCGGGCGCGGTCATCGCTTTCCGAACCACCGTCACGCGACGCGCCTTTGCCGTCGCCGCCCATTGGCGCGGTCGCGGCGGCGTAGCCGGCCGACGCCGCCGTCGGCGGAAAAACGTCGAGCGTCTCGCCGCCGCCGCTGCCGTAGCGCACGTCCAGCCGCGCGTCCGGCGTCGAGTCGCGCGCCAGCTTCGATGCCTGCTGCCAGCGGTCGAGCACCGCCGGGTAGTCGGCCACGCGGCGACGGTTGTCGTACTGCTCGTCGAGCCAGGCGGGGTCGAGGTTGGACGGCATCGAGAAGGTGCTCTTTGCGACAGGCGGCCGATGGTAAACCCGCGCACCGACCCGGCCGCGCGGGGTCGCATTACGGCGTCAACGCGCGGGCGCGGCGACCGCGCGACCGCAGCGACGCGACCACCGCTTGCTATACTTCGCGGCCGTTCGGGGGGGTAGCTCAGCTGGGAGAGCGCCGCGTTCGCAATGCGGAGGTCGGGAGTTCGATCCTCCTCCTCTCCACCA
>CBDUBX010000264.1:0-3961 GCA_965365495.1 uncultured Burkholderiales bacterium | reverse complement strand
AGAACCTGCTGGTGCTGTTCGTGCTGTGGGAAGCGGTGCTGATCCCGATGGTGCTGCTGATCTTCGTCTTCGGCGGCGAGCGGCGGCGCGACGCGGCGATGCGGTTCTTTCTCGTGACGATGGCCGGCAGCGTGCTGCTGCTCGCCGCGGTGATCGCGCTCGGCGCCGAGCACCGCGCCCAGGCAGGTCGCTGGTCGTTCGACTTCGCCGACCTGATGCAGCTGCGGCTGTCGCCCGCGATGCAGACCTTCGTCTTCGTCGCCGTGGCGCTCGCCTGCGCGGTGAAGACGCCGCTCGTGCCGTTCCACGCTTGGCTGCCGCTGGCCTACCGCGAGGCGTCGCCGTCGGGCACCGCACTGATGGCCGGCGTGCTATCGAAGATGGGCGCGTTCGGCTTCCTGAAGCTGGCGCTGCCGCTCGCGCCGGTGGTGGCCGCGGCATGGTCGCCGCTGCTCGTCGCGCTGGCCGTCGCGAGCCTGCTGTACGGCGCGGTGCTCGCGCTGCGCCAGGCCGAGTTCAAGATGGTCGTCGCGTACGCGTCGCTGAGCCACATGGGGACGATCGTCCTCGGCGCGTTCAGCGGCCACGCGGTCGCGGCGCACGGCGCGCTGCTGCAGATCGCGAGCCACGGCGTCGTCGTCGCCGGCCTGTTCCTGCTGCTCGGGCTGCTGGCGCAGCGCGGCGATCCGCAAGCGACGGCGCTGGCGAGCCGCGCGCCGCGGCTGGCGGTGCTGGCGATGGTGTTCGTGCTGGCATCGCTCGGGCTGCCGCTGACGAGCGGCTTCACCGCCGAATTCCTCGTGCTGCTCGGCGCGTTCGGCGCCGGCTGGGCGCAGTGGACCGGCGGCGCCGGCAGCGGCCAGCTCGTCGCCGCGGTGCTCGCCAGCACCGCGGTCGTCCTCGGCGCGGCGTACATGCTGCGGCTGGCGCGGTCGATGGTGTTCGGCAGCCGCGACGACGGCGCGGCGCCGCCGTCTTCGGCATCGACGCCGCGCTTGCGCGACCTGACGCTGCGCGAAGCGCTGGCCTGCGCGCCGCTCGTCGCCGTCGTCGTCGCGGTCGGCGTCTGGCCGGCGCCGTGGATGGCGCGCAGCGAGGCCGCGGTGGCGCTGCTCGTCGACCGCGCGCCGCTGCCCGACCGCATCGCCGCGCACCCGCGCGCCGACCATGCCCGCTGACTTCTTCACGCTCCTCGCGCCCGAGCACCTGCTGCTCGCGCTCCTGCTGGCGCTGATGGGGCTCGAGATGGCGCGCGCGCCGGCGCGCGTAGGCCGCGCGCTGTTTGTCGCCACGCTCGCGGTCGCCGCGGCGCTGCTGGTCTGGCAATGGATCGACGGTGTCGACCGTGAACTCGTCGCCGGCGAACTGCGCGTCGACCGCTACGCCGTCGCCGCGCGGCTGGTCGTCGTCGGCTGCGGCCTCGTGCTCGCGCTGGCCTTCGCGTCGGCCGAGACGGCGAAGTTCTGGATCCTCGTCGCGTCGTCGCTGCTCGGCGCGATGGTCGTCGTGACGAGCGCCGGCTTTGTGCCGCTGTTCCTCGGCATCGAGTTGCTGTCGCTGCCGGCGTTCGCGTTGATGGTGCACGGGCGGCCCGACGCCAGCGAAGGCGCGTTCAAGTACCTGCTGATGTCGGCGCTCGCGACGGCGCTGCTGCTGTTCGGCGTCGCACTTAACTATGGCGTCGACGGCACGCTGTCGGTCGACGCGCTGGCGCGCGGCTTCGCCGACGGCGGCGCGCAGGCCAAGGCGGCGGGTCTGCTCGTCGTCTGTGGGCTGTTCGTCAAGGCCGCGGTGTTCCCGTTCCACGGCTGGGCGCCCGATGCCTACGGCGGCGCGGCGCTGCGCACGACCGCGCTGCTCGCGTCGATCGTCAAGGGTGCGGTCGTCTTCGCGCTGGTGCGCATCGTCGGCGGCGTCGCACTCGACGACGCGACGGTCGCGGTGCTCGCCAGCCTGGCACTCGTGTCGATCGTCTACGGCAACGTCGCGGCGATCGGCCAGCGGCGATTCAAGCGGCTGCTTGCGTACTCGTCGATCGCCCACGCCGGCTACATGGCGTTCGCGCTCGCCGACTCGACGGGGCAGCGCACGTCCGACCTGCTGTGGTACGTCGCGATCTACGCCGCGACGACGATCGTCGCCTGCGCCGCGTTCGCCGCGGTGGTGACCGGCGACGACGACGCGCTCGACCGCGTCGACGGCGCGTGGCGACGCCGGCCGTGGGCAGCGGCGGCGCTGGCGCTGGCGATGCTGTCGCTGGCCGGCGTGCCGCCGCTGCCGGGGTTCTTCGCGAAGCTGCTGGTGTTCCGCTCGGTCGTTGCGTCGGGCCACCTCGTCGGCGCGACGCTGGCGTTCGTCGGCAGCTTCATCGGCCTGGCGTACTACGCGTCGCTGGCGATGCGGCCGTTCCGCGACGACCGCGACGACGCCGCTGCGGCGACGCCGCTGCTACGATGAAACGCCGCGGCGGCGCCGACGCGCGCGCCGCGACCGACGGAGGCACGCGATGTTTCTCGACACCAAAGGCACCGTGAAGCCGCGCGGCACCGCCGGCGACATGCTCGCGACGAAGGGCCATGTCGTCCACGCGATCGCCCCGGACGCCTGCGTGTTCGACGCGATCGCGAAGATGAACGACGTCCGCGCCGGCGCGCTGGTCGTGATGCGCGGCGACGAGCTCGTCGGCATCGTCTCCGAGCGCGACTACGCGCGCAAGGTGATCCTGCTCGGCCGCGCGTCGAAGGACACCGCGGTGCACGAGATCATGACCGCCAAGGTGCTGACGGTGGCGCCGACGACGAGCCTGCAGCAGTGCCTGCAGGTCGTCGCCGAGCACTCGATCCGTCACCTGCCGGTCGTCGACGACGGCCGCGTCGTCGGCGTGCTCAGCGTCGGCGACCTGGTGCGCGAAGTTCTCGCGCAGCAGGCCGAAACGATTCAGAGCCTGAACTCGTTCATCGGCAGCGACTACCCCAGCTGACGGTGGCGCGCCGGCAGGGCGCCAGGTTCACCGCGGCTGCATCCCGTCGCGCTCGCCGATGTCGGCGCCGAGCGCGCGGCGGCGGGAGGCCGACGCCGTGGGCGCGGGGCACGCGCCGGTGTCGGCGACCGTCATCGCCGCGGCGAGCAGCGGGTCGCTCGGCGAACCCTGCGGCTGCGTGAAGTCTTCGGCCACCGCGCAGGTCGGGTCGAAGCCGTCGAAATAGCGCCCCTCGTTGCGTGCATTGACGCTTTCGAACGCGACGATGCTGTAGGTGCTGCCGCAATGGCTCTGCGGCCGGAAACCCACCGGCTTGCCGCAGGTGGCCTCGCCGATCGCGACGACGTCGATGTCGGCGCCGCGCAGCGCGTTGACGATCTGCTCGCTCGCCGAACACGTGCGCCTTCCGGTGAGGACGAAAACGCGCGGCAGCGACAGCGCGTCGGCCGGCTGCGTGAATGCGAAGCTCTCGTTCTCGGCCGCGGCGCGGTCGGCGTTGTAGAGCAGCGTCGCGAACGCGCGGCCGCTGCCGCGCGTGCCGGCGACGTACGACGCGACATCGCGCGCCACCGCAACGAGGCCGCCACCGTCGTAGCGCAGGTCGAGCACGAGGTCGTCGACCGCCGCGCCGCGAAACGTGGCGAACGCCGCGGCCAGCGGCGCGGCCACCGGGTCGATCAGGTCCTTGACGTGGACATAACCGAGCCGCCGCCCGCCGGGCGACGTCTGCACGCCGGCGTCGGTGACCGGCGTCAGCGCGTACACCGCGGCGGTGAGCGCGACGTCGCGCACGGCGCCGTCGCGGCGCAGCCGCAGCGCGAGCGTCTGGCCCGCCGCCGACGCGGTCAGCGCCGAGTAGTCGTCGGCGGCGATGACGTCGGCCGTGCTGTGGTTGCCGATCGCGACCACCTCGTCGCCGCGGCGAACGCCGGCGGCCGCGGCCGGTGACTTCGGCTCGACGTGGCGGACGTACAGCGGCGC
>CBDUBX010000263.1:0-3963 GCA_965365495.1 uncultured Burkholderiales bacterium | reverse complement strand
ATGGAGATCGCGATCTCGTGCGAATGGGAGCTGCGCGAGCTCGACGCCTACGTCGGCGCGCTGCTCACCGACGCCGGCGGCGAGCCCGAGCGCAACCCGCTGCGCCCCGACATCATCGGCCACGCGCTGATCCGCGGCATCGACGCGGTGTCCGACAGCGCCGACGTCCGCAAGGTGCTCGCCAGCGAACTCGGCCGGTCGCTGGCGCCGCTGCTGCGCACCGCGTACAGCGGCATCGTCGCCGAATGGCGCGACGCCGGCGTTCGCCCGCTCGGCCTGGCGCTGCGCGTGAAAGGCTCGCGCGGCGATGGCGCCGGCGCGGCCGACGCGCGCGACGACGACGGCGACCCGTCGCGGTCGGCGCGCGGGTCGCTCGACAGCCGCTACGGACGCAGCAGCGGCGCGGGCGCTGCCGGGTCGCGCCACGCCGACGCCGCGTTCGCCGCGTCGGCGCGCCCGTCGATCCCCGGCTCGATGTCGGGTGTCGCGACCGGCCACGGCAGCGCGTCGGGCGCGTCGTTCGGCCGCGTCGATCCGTCGCTGATGCAGCTGCTGCGGCGGCTGGCCCAAAGCGGGCCGGTCGACACCGGCGGCGGCCGCGCCGTGCCGATGCCGGGCTGGGCCGACCCCGGCAGCAGCCCCGCGCCGTTGACCAACGTGATCCGCGCCCACCGCGACGAACTGCGCCAGGCGAGCAGCGGGTCGGTCGACCACATGGTGATCGACGTCATCGGCTTCCTGTTCGACCAGATCCTGTCCGACCCGAAGGTGCCGCCGCAGATGGCGCGCCAGATCGCCCGGCTGCAGCTGCCGGTGCTGCGCGCCGCGCTCGGCGACCCGGCGTTCTTCGCGTCGCACCGCCACCCGGTGCGGCGCTTCGTCAACCGCATCGCGTCGCTCGGCGCGAGCTTCGACGATTGGAACGATGCCGACGCACGCAACTTCCTCGCCAAGGTCAAGTCGCTGGTGCACGACGTCGTGCAGGGCGACTTCGACCGCATCGACCTGTACGAGCGGCAGCTGTCGGCGCTGGAGGCGTTCGTCGCCGAACAGGCGGCGCGCGAGGCGCGTTCGGCCGGCGACGCGCCGGCGCTGCTCGACGAGAAGGAAGACCAGTGGCGGCTGCGCCAGCTGTACGCGCAACGCCTCGAAGGCGAGCTGAAGGACGTACCGGCGCCGGCCTTCCTGCGCGACTTCGTCGCCCGCGTCTGGAGCCAGGTGCTGCTGCGCGCCGCCGAGCTCGACGGCGGCGCCGGCGAGCGGTCCGAACGGCTGAAGCGCGCCGGGCGCGAGCTGTTCCTTAGCGTGCACGCCAAGGCCACGCCGGCGCAGCGCAAGGTGTTCCTCGCCGAGCTGCCCAAGCTGATGCACGACCTGATCGAGGGGATGAACCTCATCGGCTGGCCCGAAACGTCGCGGCGGTCGTTCTTCGGTCAGCTGATGCCGGCGCACGCCGAGGCACTGAAGAGCTCCGCCGCGCGGCCGCTCGACGCCAACCTGATGGCGCGCCAGGTCGAGACCGTGCTCGAACGCGCGCCGCCGACGCGCGACGAGGTGCGCGCCGCCGGCGAGCTGCCGGTGCTCGTCGACGAGATCGCGCCGCCGGCGTTGACCGACGCCGAGGCGCAGCGCGTCGGCCTCGTCGACGAGAACGCGGTCGACTGGTCGGCGGCGGTCGACATCGACCTGTCCGAACCCGCCGACGCGGCCGAGCCGGCCGCCGCCGCGGCCGAGCTGCCCGAGTTGCCGGGGCTGCCGTCGGCGGCCGAGCCGGCGCCCGAGGCGGCGACGGGCGCCAGCCTCGCCGAGCACGTGCAGATCGGCTACGCCTACCGCATGCACGTCGACGGCGTCTGGCGCAAGGTGCGACTCGTCCACGTCAGCGCCGGCCGCGGTTTCTTCCTGTTCACGCACGGTGCGCGCCACGCGCAGACGGTGTCGCTGACGCGGCGCATGCTCGAGCGGTTGTGCGAGACCGGGCGCTTCCGCGCGTTCGAGCAGGCGACGCTGCTCGAACGCGCGACGCTGCGCGCGCGCCGCCAGCTGGCCGCGCTCGGCAGCCACAGCGCGCCGCGCGGCGCGCGGGCCTGAGGCGCGCTGTCGCCGGCCGCGCCGCGGCGTCACGCGCACGCGGCGGCCGGGACGCGCAGGTACCGCCGCCGCCGCGCGATCGGCGGGTCAGAACGGGTAGTGCCGCGGCTCGGTCTGCAGCGTGATCCAGCGCAGGTCGGTGAATTCGGCGATCGCTGCCTGACCGCCGAAACGGCCGAAGCCCGAACCCTTGACGCCGCCGAACGGCATCTGCGCCTCGTCGTGCACCGTCGGCGCGTTAACGTGGCAGATCCCCGACTCGATGCGCCGCGCGACGTTGAACGCGCGCGCGACATCGCGGCCGTAGACCGCTGCCGACAACCCGTACTCGTTGTCGTTGGCGCAGTCGACCGCGGCGTCGACGCCGTCGACGCGGACGATCGCCTTCACGGGGCCGAACGTCTCCTCGTGGTAGATGCGCATCTCGGGCGTCACGTGATCGAGCAGCGTCGCCGGCATCAGCGTGTTGTCGGCCTTGCCGCCGCAGACGAGCTTCGCGCCCTTGGCCAGCGCGTCGTCGACGAGCGCGTTGCAGTGCTCGACGGTGCCCATGCCGACCACCGACCCGAGGACCACCGGGTCCTTGCCGCGCGGGTCGCCGAGCGGCAGCGCCTGCGCCTTCTTCGCCAGCCGCGCGACGAAGTCGTCGGCGACCTTGGCATCGACGACGATGCGCTCGGTGCTCATGCAGATCTGGCCGCTGTTGGCGAAGGCGCCGAACGCCGCGCCGTTGACCGCGTCGTCGAGGTCGGCGTCGTCGAGGACGACGAACGGCGCTTTGCCGCCGAGTTCGAGCAGCACCGGCTTCAGGTGCTTGGCGCAGGTCTGCGCGATGACCTTGCCGACGCGCGTGCTGCCGGTGAAGTTGACGCGGCGCACCGCCGGGTGCGCGACCATCGCCTCGACCACCGCCGCGGCGTCGGCCGGCGCGTTGGTCACGTAGTTGACGACGCCGGCCGGGAAGCCCGCGTCGACGAACGACTGGACGATCAGCTGGTGCGTGCGCGGGCAGGCCTCGCTGCCCTTCATCACGACGGTATTGCCGCAGGCCAGCGGCATCGCGATGCTGCGCACGCCGAGGATGATCGGCGCGTTCCACGGCGCGATGCCGACGACGACGCCGGCCGGCTGGCGCACGCCCATCGCCAGGCTGCCGGGGACGTCCGACGGGATCACCTCGCCGCCGACCTGCGTCGTCAACGCCGCCGCCTCGCGGATGATGTTCGCCGCGAGGTGGACGTTGAAGCCCGCCCACAGCGCCGCGGCGCCGGTCTCGGCGGCGACCGCCTCGATGAACTGCGGCGTCTTCGCTTCGAGCGCGTCGGCGGCCTTCAGCAGCAGCGCGCGGCGCTCGGTCGGACCGGTGCGCGACCAGGTCTTGAACGCCGCGGCGGCGGCTTCCACCGCCTGCACCGCGTCGCCCCGCGTGGCCGCCGGCGCGCGTGTCGCGACGCTGTTGTCGAGCGGATTGCGCCGCTCGAACGTCGCGCGGTTTTCGGCATCGACGGCCAAGCCGTTGATGAGCATGGAAAGATCGGACACGTCGTTCTCCTTCGGTTGTGCGCCGCCGCCGGCGCCGAGGTAGGCGCGGCGGACGACGCTGCTGCGGGCGACCAGCGCGGCCGACCCTTCTGCGACCAGGCGGCCGCGTTCCATGACGTAGGCGCGGTCGGCCACCGCCAGCGCCTTGCGCACGTTCTGTTCGACCATCAGCACGGTCGTGCCGGCGTCGGCGATGCGCCGCGCGATCGCGAGCAGTTCGTCGACCATCCGCGGCGACAGCCCGAGCGACGGTTCGTCGAGCAGCAGCACGCGTGGCGCGCTCATCATCGCCCGCGCGACCGCGACCATCTGCTGCTCGCCGCCGCTCAT
>CBDUBX010000262.1:0-3964 GCA_965365495.1 uncultured Burkholderiales bacterium | reverse complement strand
GATGCGCGCGCCACGCCGCGAACAGCGCCAGCACGCCGCGCGGCAGCACGACGAACAGCACGAGCATCGTCGCGTACAGGTGGATCCACGGCGCCGCCGGCGCGGTCGGCGCGGTGCCGGGGGCGATGCGCAGCGTCTGCAGCGTCGCGGCGTCCGGAACGGCAATGCCGGTCAGCGCGGTCGCCGGCGCGAGCAGGGTCGCGAGCACCGGCTGCACCTGGTCGGCGGCGAGGAACGTGCTCTGCCAACCGACGCGGTAGTCGAGCACCAGGCCGCGCAGGTAGAGGCTGGCGACGAGGCCGACCGCGACCGCCGCGGCCGCCAGGTGCAGCAGCCGCGCGGCACGCGCCGCGGTCAGCGGCCGCGTCGCGTCGATCCACGCCAGCTGGAAGATCTGCAACGGCCCGCTGCCCGATACGCCGGGCGTCAGCAGCCGCGTCAGCGCCGACCGCGGCCCGGGCGGCCGCCGCGGGCGCAGCGCGGCGAGCAACAGCGCCGCGTAGACCACCAGGTTCCACGCGATGACGACCCACACCGGCGGCGCCAACAGGTTGATGTGCTGGCTCGCGCCGACGGCGTCGACCGCGAGCCCGCACGCCAGACCGACGACCACCGCGGCGGCGACCCACGCCGGCCGCCAGCCGCGCGCCGCGAGCGCGCGTGCGATGCCCGGCTCGCGAGGCTGCAACCGCGCCAGCGCATGGCGCGCGCGCGCGTCGAGCAGCGCCTCGGCCGACGCGCCCGGCGGCGTCGATTCACGCGCCAGCCGCGTCGCCCACACGCCGTCGTCGACGGTCCATGCCGCGCCGCCTTCGGTCTGCGTCTCGAAGGTCTTGACGAGCAGCACGCGCTTGGCGGCGGCTTCGTCGGGGGCGAGGGTGCGGCGGCTCACGTCGGACGGTTTCGGGCGCGGCCGACTGTAGCGCCGACGCCTCGGCGCGCTGCCCCGGCACGCGGCGGGCCCGCAACGACCGACCGACGTTCGCGTTGTGAGAAGGTCAACTGGTAGGCGATGAAGCGTGGGATCTCCGCGTCCGTCGAACGCGTCGACTGGCCACCGCACGGCGGTCGGCCGACGGTGCGAGAGGGCGCTCGTCCGGCTCAGCCCGCAGCGAGCGCGCGCGCGATCAGCATCTTCTGCACCTCGGACGTGCCTTCGTACAACTGGCACACGCGCACGTCGCGGTAGATGCGCTCGACCGGGAAGTCGGCGACGTAGCCGTAGCCGCCGTGCACCTGGATCGCATCGGAGCACACGCGCTCGGCCATCTCGCTGGCGACGAGCTTGGCCATCGCCGCTTCCTTCAGGCACGGCCGGCCGGCGTCCTTCAGCGCCGCGGCGTGCCAGGCCAGCTGGCGCGCGGCCTCGATGCTTGTCGCCATCTCGGCGAGCTTGAACTGCACCGCCTGGTGCTCGAAGATCGGCCGGCCGAACGCGACCCGGTCGCGGCTGTACGCCAGCGCCGCGTCGAACGCCGCGCGTGCCATGCCGATCGCCTGGCTGGCGATGCCGATGCGCCCGCCTTCGAGGCCCGACAGCGCGATCTTCAAGCCCTGCCCCTCGTCGCCGAGGCGGTGGTCGAGCGGCACGCGGCAGTTCTCGAAGCGGATCTGCGCGGTGTCGCTGGCGTGCTGGCCGAGCTTGTCCTCGATGCGAGCGACGATGTAGCCCGGCGTGCCGGTCGGCACGACGAACGCGCTGATGCCGCGCTTGCCGGCGGCCTTGTCGGTGACCGCCATGACGATCGCGACGTCGGCATTCTTGCCGCTGGTGATGAACTGCTTCACGCCGTCGAGCACGTAGTGCTCGCCGTCGCGGCGCGCCGTCGTCGTCAATCCGCTGGCTTCGCTGCCGACGTGCGGCTCGGTCAGGCAGAACGCGCCGAGCTGCTCGCCGCGCGCCAGCGGCTTCAGCCAGCGCTCCTTCTGCGCGTCGTCGGCCCACGTCATCAGAATCGAACACACCGGGCAGTTGTTGACGCTGACGATCGTGCTTGTCGCGCCGTCGCCGGCGGCGATCTCTTCGAGGATCAACGCCAGCGCCAGGTAGTCGAGCCCGGCGCCTCCCCATTCGGCCGGCACCGCGACGCCGTAGCAGCCGAGCGCGGCCAGCCCGCGCAGCGCGTCGGCCGGGAACGTCGCGTCGCGGTCCCACGCCGCGGCGTGCGGCGCGACCTCGGCGCGGACGAAGTCGCGCACCGCGTCCTGCACCGCGCGGTGGTCGTCGCTCAGCAGCATCGGCGGCCTCCCGCGTTCGTCGTCGCGCGAGTCACCACGGCAGCGGCCGGCCGTCGGGATCGACGAACGCGCCGTGGTGCGACGGCCCGAGCGCGGCGATCGTCCGCCGCAGTGCGCCGACGCTGTCGGCCACCGTGAGGTCGGCTGCCGCGCCGCCCATGTCGGTGCGCACCCAGCCCGGGTGGAACGCGGTGCACACCGCGCGGCCGGCGAGCGCGAACGACACGTCGCGCAGCACCGAATTGAGCGCCGCCTTCGACGCGCGGTACAGCCAGTCGGCCGGATTCGACCGGCCGCCGATCGATCCCTTCTGCGACGACACCACGGCGACGCGCGCGCCGTCGGCGAGCGCATCGAGCAGCGACGGCAGCACGCGCATCGCGCCGAAGACGTTGGTGCGCATCACCGCGTCGAAATCGTCGCGCGCGGGTGTGGCGACGTCGAGCCCGCGCGGACCGAATACGCCGGCGTTGTGAACGACGACGTCGAACGGCGCGCCGTGCGCATGCCAGTCGGGCAGCGCGTCGGTGGCGGTGGCGACGTCGAGCGCCAGCGCCTGCGCGCCGAACCCGGCGATGCGTTCGAGGCCGGCGGCGTCGCGCGCCGTCGCCGTCACCGCGCAGCCGTCGTCGCGGTACTGGCGGACGAACTCCAGGCCGATGCCGCGCGACGCGCCGACGACGAGCACGCGCGGCGCGGCCGCAGTCACGCGCAGCGTTCCAGCGCCACCGCGGTCGCTTCGCCGCCGCCGATGCACAGCGTCGCGACGCCGCGCGCCAGACCGCGGCTGCGCAACGCGCCGAGCAGCGTGACGACGATCCGCGCGCCCGACGCGCCGATCGGGTGGCCGAGCGCGCACGCGCCGCCGTGGACGTTGACGACGTCGTGCGCCAGGCCGAAGTCGGTCATCGCCGCCATCGTCACCGCGGCGAAGGCTTCGTTGATCTCCCACAGGTCGACGTCGGCGGCCTGCCAGCCGGCGCGCGCGAGCACCTTGCGCATCGCACCGGCGGGCGCGGTCGCGAACCACGCCGGCTCCTGCGCGTGCACCGCGTGCGCGACGACGCGCGCCAGCGGCGCGACGCCGTGACGGCGCGCGGTCGACTCGCGCATCAGCACCAGCGCCGCGGCGCCGTCGCTGATGCTCGACGCGTTGGCCGCGGTGATCGTGCCGTCCTTCTTGAACGCCGGCTTCAGCGCGGCGATGCGGTCGAGCCGCGCCTTGAACGGCTGCTCGTCGCGCGCGACCACCGTTTCGCCGCCCTTGGCGACGACGGTCACCGGAGCGATCTCCCAGTCGAAGCTGCCGTCTTCGTTGGCGGCCCGCGCGCGCTCGGTCGACGCGACGGCGAACGCGTCCTGCTGCTCGCGCGTGTAGCCGTAGCGCTCGACGCAGGCTTCGGCGAACAGCCCCATCGACTTGCCGCGCTCGTAGGCGTCCTCCAGCCCGTCGTGCGCCATGTGGTCGACAAGCGCGGCCGCGCCGTAGCGCACGCCGTTGCGGACGAACGCCAGGTGCGGCGCGTTGGTCATGCTTTCCATGCCGCCGGCGACGACGACCTCGGCGCTGCCGGCGGCGAGCATGTCGTGGCCGAACATCAGCGCGCGCATGCTGCTGCCGCAGACCTTGTTCAGCGTGACCGCGCCGGTCGCGTCGGGCAGCCCGGCGGCGCGCATCGCCTGCCGCGCCGGCGCCTGCCCCTGCCCGGCCGGCAGCACGTTGCCG
>CBDUBX010000261.1:0-3965 GCA_965365495.1 uncultured Burkholderiales bacterium | reverse complement strand
TGGCGCTGGTGCCGCCGGGGCTGGCGCTGCCGCAGGTCAACGCCGGCAAGCTGCAGGCGATCGGCCTGGCCGGGCCGAAGAGCCCGCTCGCACCCGGCGTGCAACCGCTGACCGACATGGGGGTGAAGATGAGCGCTCTCGAGGTCTGGACCGCGCTCGTAGGCCCGGCGAGCCTCAGCGCCGCGGCCAAGGCGCGGCTCGCCAAGGACGTGCCGGCGACGTTGAACACCGCCGACGTCCGCCAGCGCCTGGCCGCCGCCGGCTGGGACGCGCAGGGCAGCAGCGCCGAGGTGCTCGCCACGCGCGTCAAGGACGAAGGCAAGGTGCTCGGCCAGATCATCACGTCGCGCGCGATCAAGCTCGAGTGAGCGCGGCGGTCGTCGCCGAGGCGGCGCGGTCGACGCCGGTGTATGCCGACGTCGACGTCGTCGTCGTCGGCGGCGGCCCGGCCGGCATCGCTGCGGCGGCGGGCGCCGCGCGCCACGGCGCGCGCACGCTGCTCGTCGAGCGTTACGGCTTCCTCGGCGGCATGGGCACCGCCGGCGGCGTGACCAATTTCGCCGGGCTGTACGGGCGCCGCGGCGGCCGCATGCAGCCGCTGGTGCGCGGCGTCGTCGACGAACTGCTCGACCGCATCGACGCGCTGGGCGGCCTCAACGCCCCGCAGGACGGGATGGGCGGGCGCATCCGCGTGCGCAGCTACGACACCGCGGCGTACAAATGCGCCGCCGACGCGCTGCTCGTCGACCGCGGCGTCGAGCTGCTGTTTCACGCATGGGCGGTCGGCGTCGTCCGCCGCGGCGACGGTGGTCGCGACGACGACGGCAGCCCCGACCGCCGTGGCGATCGCGGCGGCAACCGCGGCCACGGCCGGCACCGCGGTGCGGGCGGCCGCGGCGGCGGCGAACCCGACGGCGGTGGCGGCGCGAGCGGGGGCGATCTCGCCGCGTTGCTCGTCGAGACGAAGGGCGGCCGCCTGGCGATCCGCGGCTGCGAGTTCGTCGACGCCAGCGGCGACGGCGACGTCGCGCATCTCGCCGGGGTGGCCACCGAGTACGGCGACGGTGCCGGCGGCGCGCTGTACCCGAGCACGATGTTCCGCATCGGCGAGGTCGATGCCGACCGCGCCATGGCGGCGATCGGCGAATTCGGCGCGCTCGACGCGCGGATGGACGCCGCCGCCGACCGCTACGCGTTGCCGCGCCGCGGCGCGATCGTTCGCCCGCAGCGCAACCCGCGCGTCTGGCGCGCCAACGTCACGCAGCTGGCGACGGCCGACGGCCGCGCGGTCGACGCGACGAACGCGCGCGAGCTGGCCGCGGCCGAGGTCGAAGGCCGGCGCCAGGTCGTCGAATACCTGCGTTTCCTGCGCGCCGAAGTGCCCGGGTTCGAACGCGCCGAGCTCGACGAGATCGCGCCGCAGGTCGGCGTGCGCGAAACGCGCCGGCTCGTCGCCGAGGCGATGCTCGACGGCGAAGACGTCGTCGGCGGCGCGACGTTCGAAGACCGCATCGGGCTCAACGCGTGGCCGGTCGAGATGCACGTCGCCGGGCGCATCGAATGGGCGCACTTCGCCGACGCCGACCACGCGTACTGCGAGCTGCCGTGGCGGATGCTCGTGCCGCGCGCCGCGGCGGGCGTGCCGGCGAACCTGCTCGTCGCCGGCCGCTGCGCCGGCATGACGCACACCGGGCAGAGTGCCGCGCGCGCCAGCGGCGCGTGCTTCGCGATGGGCCAGGCCGCGGGCACCGCGGCCGCGCTGCGCGTCGCCGGCGCGTTCTCGGTCGACGCGCTGCAGCGCGCGCTGCTCGCCGACGGCGTCGACCTCGGCCGGCCGCTGGCCACCTAGCGGCGCAGGCGTCGACCGCGCGCCTGCGGGCCGCGGCGCGCCGGCTCGCGACGCGCGCCGACTTCGCGTACCGCCTCCGGGCCGTCGCGCCCGCCCGGCGCACCGGCCGCGCGCAACTGCGGTGGCGCACGCCGCGCGGCCCGCTTATCGTCGGCCGGATGTCCGCAGCCGCGAACGCGCCCGCGCCGGTCGACTTCTGGTTCGACTTCTCTTCGCCGTACTCGTACGTCGCCGACCACTGGATCGACGACGTCGCCGCGCGCCACGGCCGCGGGGTGCGGCGCCACGCGATCCTGCTCGGCGCGACGTTTCAGGCGGCCGAGCTGCGATCGCCGGTGGCCTACCCGATCAAGCGCGAGTACTCGCTGCGCGACTTCGAACGCTCGGCGCGTTTCCACGGCGTGCGCTATCGACTGCCGCCGTCGTTTCCGGTGCCGACGCAGAACGCCGCGCGCGTCTTCTGGTGGCTGGCCGGCACGCGCGGCGACGCCGCGGCGCGCGGCTGGACGCGCGCCGCGTTCGCAGCGCTGTTCACGCGCGGCGTGCCGTTGAACGACGCCGCGGCGCTGAAGGCCGTCGCCGCCGACCACGGCCTCGACGCCGACGCCGCCGAGGCGGCATGGAACGACGCCGCGTGGAAGGCGCGGCTGAGGCAGGTCAACGACGACGCGATCGCCGCCGGCGTGTTCGGCGCACCGTTCTTCATGGTCGACGGCGAGCCGTTCTGGGGCAACGACCGCCGGCCGCAGCTCGAGCGCTGGCTCGCCGAAGGCGGGTTCTGACGTGCCCAACGCGCAGGCGCTCGTCGAGGCCGCGCTCGAGCGCGTGTCGACGCGCAGCGTGGCCGAAGCGCAGGCCCTTCACGGCCGCGACGACGTGCTGTTCGTCGACCTGCGCGAAGCTGCCGAGCGCAAGCGCGACGGCACGATCCCCGGCGCGGCGCACGTGCCGCGCGGCGTCGTCGAGTTCCAGGCCGACCCGACGAGCGACTGGCACCGCGCCGAGCTCACCGTGCCGGGGCGCGAGCTGCTGCTCTTCTGCGCGATCGGCTGGCGTTCGGCGCTGGCCGCGGCGGCGCTTGCAGACCTCGGCCACCCGAAGGTCGCGCACGTCGGCGGCGGCTTCGAGGCGTGGCGCGCGGCCGGCGGTGCGGTCGAAGCCGTCGAGCCGACAGCGGTATCGGACGCGCCATCGGCGACGCAAGCAGACGCCGCGCAACGCTCGGCGCGCAGCGGCGCCGCCGCGCCGGTGACTGCCGCCGCGGAAGGCGCGGCGGAGGCCACGAAGCCCGCGGCTGTCGCAGGAGCGCTCGTGGCACGCGAATCAGCCGACCCACCAGCAGCCGTCGCAGCCCGCGATGCACCCGATGCACCCGCCACCCCGACGCTGCTGCAGTCGCTGCGCATCCAGGCGCACGCCAACCGCCTCGCCAACCACCGGCTGCACGCCGCGCTGGCCGCGCTCGACGCGGCCGAGCTGCACGCGCCGCGGACGGGGTTCTTCCCGTCGCTGCTGGCCACGCTGAACCACGTCCTCGCGGTCGACGGCTACTACGTCGCCGCGCTCTGCGGCGACGCGTCGCCCGACGCCGCGTGGCATGCGTTTCGCCCCGCCGACGCGCTGCCCGACCTGCGCGACCGCCAGCGCGCCAGCGACGAACGGCTGATCGGCTGGCTCGACCGCGCCGACGCGGCTGCGCTCGGCGCGACGGTGGCGCTGCCGCGCGGCGGCGGCGTCGTGCAGCGCGACCGCGCGGCCCACGTGCTGCAGCACCTGTTCATGCACCAGACGCACCACCGCGGCCAGGCGCACGCGATGCTGTCGGGCACGGCGGTCGCGCCGCCGCAGCTCGACGAGTTCCTGATGCCGAGCGAGGCGCACCTGCGCCGCGCCGAGATGGCCGCGCACGGTTACGTCGAAGCGGCGGTCTACGGCGCGCCGCCGGCTTCCTAGAATCGGCCGCCCACTTCGTCGCGCGACCCGCCCGCTCGAGACCGCCCCGATGCCCGTGCTCGCGTCCCGCCTCGACCCGCGCAGCGCCGAGTTCAAGGCCAGCGCCGAGCGCATGCGCGGCCTCGTCGACGACCTCAACGCCAAGCTCGCGGCGGTCGCCCAC
>CBDUBX010000260.1:0-3972 GCA_965365495.1 uncultured Burkholderiales bacterium | reverse complement strand
CCGCGACCAGCGTCGCGCGGCGCATCGCCGAAGAGCTCGGCACGCCGCTCGGCGACGTCGTCGGCTACAAGGTGCGCTTCGCCGACCGGCTGCACCCGGGCGCCAGCGTCAAGCTGATGACCGACGGCATCCTGCTCGCCGAGACCCAGAGCGACCCGCTGCTGCGCGCCTACGACACGCTGATCGTCGACGAGGCGCACGAGCGCAGCCTGAACATCGACTTCCTGCTCGGCCACCTGCGGCAGATCCTGCCGCGGCGGCCCGACCTGAAGGTCGTCGTCACGTCGGCGACGATCGACGCCGACCGCTTCGCGCGCCACTTCGCCGCCGCCGACGGCGCGCCGGCGCCGGTGCTGCAGGTGTCGGGGCGGCTGTACCCGGTCGAGATCCGCTGGCGGCCGTTCGACGACCGCGACGCGGCGAAACCCGCCGCGGCGCCGCCTGCCGACGGCCGCGCCGCGCAGGCGCCGACGCCGGCGCCGCGCAGCGCCGATCGCCGCCGCGACGCCGACCTGAACGACGCGATCGCCGACGCCGTCGACGAGCTGTGGCGCGGGGCGCCGCGCGGCGGCGACATCCTCGTCTTCCTGCCCGGCGAGCGCGAGATCCGCGACGCCGCCGACCACCTGCGCCGCCACGTCGCCGCGGCCCACCGCGGCGGCGCGGCAATCGAGATCCTGCCGCTGTACGCGCGGCTGTCGCAGGCCGAGCAGGACCGCGTCTTCGTGCCCGGCGCCGGCGGACGGCGGATCGTGCTCGCGACCAACGTCGCCGAGACGTCGCTGACCGTGCCCGGCATCCGCTACGTCGTCGACAGCGGGCTGGCGCGCGTCAAGCGCTACAGCTGGCGCAGCAAGGTCGAACAGCTGCAGGTCGAGCCGATCTCGCGCGCCGCAGCGGCGCAGCGCGCCGGCCGCTGCGGCCGCGTCGCCGACGGCGTGTGCATCCGGCTGTACGACGAAGCCGGTTTCGACGCGCGGCCGGCGTACACCGACCCCGAGATCCTGCGCGCGTCGCTCGGCGGCGTGATCCTGCGGATGAAGTCGCTCGGCCTCGGCGAGGTCGACGACTTCCCGTTCGTCGAGGCGCCGCCGGCGCGCGCGATCGCCGACGGCTACGCGCTGCTCGACGAGCTCGGCGCGGTCGACGCCGACCGTGCGCTGACGGCGATCGGCCGCGAGCTCGCGCGGCTGCCGCTCGACCCGCGGATCGGGCGCATGATCGTCGAGGCGCGGTCGCGCCAGGCGCTGGCCGAGGTGCTCGTCATCGCCGCGGCGCTCGGCAGCGGCGACGTTCGCGACCGGCCGCTTGACCAGGCGGCCGCCGCCGACGCCAAGCAGCGCGCGTTCGACGACGACAAGAGCGAATTCGTCGGCACGCTGAAGCTGTGGCGCTGGATCGAGGCCGGCCGCGGCGTCGCGCCGCCCGGCAGCGACGCGCCGCCGCCGCACAAGCTGTCGAACCGCCAGCAGGACGAGCGGCTGCGCGACCACTTCATCAGCCCGCGCCGCGTGCGCGAATGGCGCGACATCCATGCGCAGCTGCACGCCGTCGCCGCCGAGCACGGCTGGCGGCCGAACTCGCTGCCGGCGACCCAGGAGCAGCTGCACCAGTCGCTGCTGGCCGGGCTGCTCGGCAACGTCGGCGTTCGCGCCGACGTCGCGCCGCCGGTCGCGCGCACCGAGCCGGGCCGCAAGCCGCGCGACGACGACGAGTACCTCGGCGCGCGCGGCATCCGCTTTCGTCGCCACCCCGGCGCGCATCTGAGCCGCCGGCCGGGGCAGTGGATCGTCGCCGCCGAGCTCGTGCAGACGACGCGGCTCTATGCGCGTGGCATCGCGACGATCGAGCCGCAGTGGCTGCTGCCGCTGGCCGGCCACCTGCTGAAGAAACAGCTGCTCGATCCGCACTGGGAGAAGAAGGCCGCAGAGGTCGTCGCGCTCGAGCGGGCGACGCTGTACGGCCTGGTCGTCTACAGCGGCCGACGCGTGCCGTATGCGACCGTCGATGCGGCGGCGGCGCGCGAGATCTTCATTCGCGAAGCGCTGGTCCACGGCGACTGGGACGCGGCGCTGCCGTTCGTCGCGCACAACCGCCAGCTCGTCGCCGCGGTCGAGGAACTCGAACACAAGTCGCGCCGCCAGGACGTGCTCGTCGACGACGAGCTGATCTTCGCGTTCTACGACCGTCAGATCCCGGCCGACGTGCATTCGGGTGCGACGCTCGAACGCTGGTGGCGCGGCGCGGCAAAGGGCCGGCCGCAGTTGTTGCAGCTGACGCGCGACGAGCTGATGCGCCACGAAGCGGCCGGCATCACCACCGCGGCGTTTCCGAAGACGCTGCGGCTGGGCGGCATCGACTGCGCGACGAGCTATCTGCACGCGCCCGGCGATGCGCGCGACGGCGTGACCGCGACGGTGCCGATCGTCGCGTTGAACCAGGTGTCGGCCGAACGCTGCGAGTGGCTCGTTCCGGGGATGCTCGCGGCCAAGGTGCAGGCGCTGGCGAAGACGCTGCCGCAGCGGCCGCGGTCGCGGCTGGCGCCGCTGCCGGCGTTCGCCGCCGACTTCTGCGCCGCGGTGGCCTTTGCCGACGGGTCGTTGCTCGACGCGCTGCGCGTCGCGGTGCGCGAGCGCACGCAGCTCGCGGTCGAGCGCCACGACTTCAAGGTCGACCAGCTGCCGCCGCACTTGTGGATGAACTTCCGCGTCGTCGACGAGCACGGCCGCCAGCTGGGCATGGGGCGCGACCTCGCGGCGCTGAAGGCCGAGCACGGCGCGCTGGCGCGCAGCGCGTTCCAGGCGCTCGCAGCGCTGAAGCTCGCGGCGGTGGCGGCGCCGGCGGCGGCCGCGCCTAAGGCGCCGACCGCGGCGTCGAGGATCGCGCGATCGCCGCCGAGACCGGCCGCGCAAGCGGCCGCGTCGCCGCGTCGCGGGCGTTCGGCTGCGGCTGTGTCGCCGTCGTCGGCAGCACCGACGGCCACGCCACCGCGCGCCGATCCGACCGAGGCCGCGCGCCACACCGCGTGGACCTTCGGCGAGCTGCCCGAGCTGATGGAGCTGAAGCGCGGCGGCCAGTCGCTGGTCGGCTTCCCGGCGCTGATCGACCGCGGCGACGCGGTGACGATCGACGTCTTCGACGAGCCCGGCGTCGCCGCGCTGCACCACCGCGCCGGGCTTGCGCGTCTCTTCGCGCTGCAGCTGCGCGATCCGCTGCGCCACGTCGAGCGCGGGCTCGACGGGCTGAACACCGCGGCCGCGCTGTACCTGCCGCTCGGCACCGCCGACGAGCTGCGGCGGCAGATCGTCGACGTCGCGATCGCGCGGGCGTTTCTCGCCGAGCCGTTGCCGACCGACGCAGCGTCGTTCGCCACGCGGCTCGAGTCCGGCCGGCCGCGGCTCGTGCTGATCGCGCAGGAGGTCGCGCGGCTCGCCGGCGCGGTGCTCGCCGAGTATGCGGTCGCCCGGCGCAAGCTGCGCGATGCGCGGCCGCCGAAGGACGTCGGCGACGACGTCGACGCGCAGCTGCAGCGCCTGGTCGGCGCGCGCTTCGTCGCCGACACGCCGTGGGAGCGCTTGCAGCACGTACCGCGCTACCTGAAGGCGGTCGCGCTGCGTCTGGACAAGCTGCGTGCCGACCCGGCGCGCGACGCGGCGCGGATGGCCGAGATCCGCCCGCTCGAGCAGCGCTGGCTGCGCCGCACCGCCGAGCTGCGCGGCGCGCCGCACGCGGCGCTGGCCGACTACCGCTGGCTGCTCGAAGAGCTGCGCGTCGGCCTGTTCGCGCAGGAGCTGCGCACGCCGCAACCGGTCAGCGTGAAGCGGCTCGACCGCGCGTGGGCGCAGATCGGCGGTTGACCCCGCAGCGACGACGGACCGGCGTCACGACGTCACGTTGCCGACAGCACTTCGAGCGCCCGGTCGAGCCCGCCGTGCAGGATCGCGATCTTGGCCTGCTCGGCGACTGCGGGCT
>CBDUBX010000259.1:0-3983 GCA_965365495.1 uncultured Burkholderiales bacterium | reverse complement strand
ACATCTACTACATCGGCGACCTGATCCAGCGCACCGAGACCGAGCTGCTGAAGACGCCGAACCTCGGCCGCAAGAGCCTCAACGAGATTAAGGAAGTGCTGGCGTCGCGTGGGTTGACGCTCGGCGCGCGTCTGGAGAACTGGCCCCCCCAAGGCCTCGACAAGCGCTGAACGGCGCTTTGCTGCTGCGACGACCGATCTCGCTCCTGCGCTTCTCGCCGTACGGGCGTACGGCTGCGATGCTCGAAGCGACCTCGGCCGTCTCGCGACGCAAATCGCTCGTTCAGCGCGCCTCGACCATCAACGGTGCTACCGGGCGTACCTGACACGGCGGCCGGGAATTCATAAGGAAAGGAACGCACCATGCGCCACCGCAACGGCCCCCGCAAGCTCAACCGCACGACGTCGCACCGTCTGGCGATGCTGCGCAACATGGCCAATTCGCTGATCCGCCACGAGGCGATCCGCACGACGCTGCCGAAAGCCAAGGAACTGCGCGCCGTTGTCGAGCCGCTGATCACGCTCGGCAAGACGCCGACGCTGGCCAACCGGCGGCTGGCGTTCGACCGCACGCGCGACCGTGAGGTCGTCGTCAAGCTGTTCGACGAACTGGGGCCACGCTACCAATCGCGCCCGGGCGGCTACACGCGAATCCTGAAGACGGGCTTCCGCGTCGGCGACAACGCGCCGATGGCTTATGTCGAACTGCTCGACCGCCCCGAGCCGTCGCCAGAGGCCGACGGCGTCGACACCGCCGCCTGAAGGCGTTCCGCGGCACGTCGCCCGCGCCGCGGATGGTGCGGCAGCGATGCCGGCCACGACGAGCGATCGCGAGCGACCAGCCGATGACTCGGCGACCCCCCCTTCTGCTACACTGCGCGCTTCGATCGCGGGGTGGAGCAGCCTGGTAGCTCGTTGGGCTCATAACCCAAAGGTCGCAAGTTCAAATCTTGCCCCCGCAACCACGGTTAGACGCGAAGCCCGCTGCGTGCGGGCTTCGTCGTTCTTGTCGTTCTTGTTCGCCGGCTCGCGCGCGCGTGGCAACCGCGTCGCCGAATGACCGTCGAAAGCTCGCATGTGCGCTTGCGACATCCGCCACTGCGGCGTCGCGATGCAGGCGAGCCGTCGGCAGCGAAGCGATGCGAGGTCTTCGCACGGCGCGTCGCGGTCATCGCTCGGCACGCCGCCGAGCGAACGCCAGCCGCTAGCGCGTCTTCGTCTCGTCCTGCTTGGCCTTGGTGTTCGTCGTCGACTTCACCTCGGCCGGGATGCGTGCCTGCGGCTCGCCCTTCATCACTTCGGTGACGCCGCGGATCTCGGCGCTGCTGGCCGGGCCACGCGCCGCGCTGGCGACCGACGCGGCTTGCGCGGCGCTGCGCGCTTGGGCGGTAGTGGCCGACGTTTGTCCGGTCGCCGGCTTGGCGGCGCTCGTCGGGGCGGCAGCGGTTGGGGTCGTGCCGCTGGCCGTCGCCGCGTGGGCCGCGGCGGCGATCGTGGTCAGGGCGGCGATGCAGAGGAGGCGCTTCATGTCGATCTCGCTTTCTGATGTCTGATTCGAATCGGATGCACCGTCCGGCGCGCCGACTGCGGCGCCGGCCCATCGAGCGCCGCGCCTCGGCAGCAAACGCCGCGCCCACGGGTCACGCCGACAGGCGGCCCCGGTGACCGTCGTGGCCAGCGTCGGCGCCGCTGGCCGCCCCCCGATTCGCGGGGGACGCGGCGGTCGTTACCCGGATGTCGGGATCGAGCGCGCACTTCTAGACTGGCCACCGCGGGCCGTCGTGCTGGCGCCGCGCCGACCCACTGGAGAGACCCGATGAGCCGCCTGCCCCTGTTGCCGCTGTTGCGCCGCCTCGCCGCTGCCGCCGTCGTCGCGCTCGCCCCAGCGGTCGCGCACGCCGTACCGTTCAGCGACCTGTTCTTCTTCGGCGACAGCCTGTCAGATAGCGGCAACGTCTACCGCGCGACGGGCCACGCATTGCCCGGTTCGGCCCAGCCCTACGCGCCCGGCCGCTATTCGGACGGTCCGGTGTGGACCGAGCAGTTCGCCGCCTTGCTCGGCCGGCCCGCCGCGGCGGCGCCGCACGCGCCCGACCCGCTCGACCCGTGGGCGGTGGTCGGCAACAACTACGCTTATGCCGGCTCCCGCACCGGGCTCGATTCGACCCCGCCGGGCATCCTGCTGCAGACGGCCTTCCTGTGGGGCGGCGACCCGGCGACGATGGCCGACCCGAACGCGCTGTACGTCGTCGTCGGCGGCGGCAACGACATGCGCGACGCCCGCTCGGCGCCCGGCGCCGACGACGCCAGCCGTCAGCTCGCCGCCGAGCAGGCGATCGGCCGGCTGCAGCAGAGCGTCGGTTTCCTCGCCAGCCGCGGCGCGAAGCACATCCTGGTGTCGAACCTGCCGAACCTTGCATTGACCCCCGAGGCGATGGCGATGGGGCCGGCCATCGTCGCCTCGTCGTTCGACGCCAGCGTGCGCTTCAACGGCTTGGTGCCGAACCTCGTCGGTTACGGCGAGTCGCTCGGCGTCGACATGTACCTGCTCGACATGGCCGGCATTTCCACCGCGAGCTTCGCGAACACGATGCTGCCGTGCGCCGGCTTCGTCGGCAGCGGCGGCGCGGCGTGCAGCGATTCGCTGTTCTCCGACGCGCTGCATCCGAGCGCCGCGGCGCACCTGTTGATCGCGCAGACGGCGTTCGCGACCGTGACCGCGATCCCCGAACCTGAGACGGTGGCGCTGCTGCTGATGGGCCTGGCCGTGGTCGGGCGCGCGGCGACGCGTCGGCGCGCGGCCGCGGCCGGCTGATCTTTCCTCGCGGCGTCGGTCGGCGAGGGCCGCGCTAAGAACGTCCGCCGTCTTCGCCGGCGGAATCGACCGCCGCAACGCCGCCGTCGATCTTCGGTGAAGCGACGCCGTCGAGCGCACCGCCAGCGGCGGTCGCGACGATGCTCAAACTGCCGTCGGTCTCGAGGACGACGGCGGTCAGCGACTCGACGCGGCCGTGGCCCTGCGCCCGCGCGGCGGCGCGGACCTCGTCTTCGGTGACTCGCTCGCGCTGCAGCGCCGCGGCGTCGAATCGGCCCTTCCACAGCAGCAGCCGCGGTGTCGACTTCACCAGCGACGCGAACCGCGCGCTGCGCACCGACGCCCGGGTGATCGCCCACTGCAGGCCGACCAGCAACGCGAACGCGGCGACGCCTTCGGCGAGTGCGACGTCGGCGTTCAGCAGGATCGTCGCCAGCGTCGACCCGAGCGCCACGGTGACGACGAGGTCGAACGCGTTCAGCTTGGACAGCGTGCGCTTGCCTGAGACGCGCAGCACGACGAGCAGCAGCGCGTAGGCCAGAGCGCCGACGACCAGCGTCCGCGCAATGCCGGTCCAGCCGTCGAAGAAGGCCGCCGAGTCCACCAACGTCAGGCGTCGGGAATGCGCTCGACGTCGGCCAGCCACACGGTCGCTTCGGCGTCGCTCGGCGCGCGCCAGTCGCCGCGCGGCGACAGCGAACCGCCCGAGCCGACCTTCGGCGCGTTCGGCACGCACGACCGCTTGTACTGGCTGGTCTTGAAGAAGCGCCAGCAGAACGTGCGCAGGTGGCGCTTGATGTCGGCGAGCGTGTAGGCGGTCCGCGCCACGCCGTCGGGCCAGGCGCCGCGGTCGGCGTCGTGCCACGCGCTCCACGCGAGAAAGGCGACTTTCGTCGGCGCATAGCCGTAGCGCAGCACGTGGTAGAGGTGGAAGTCCTGCAGCTCGTACGGGCCGACCGCGTCTTCGGAGCTTTGCGTCGGCGCATCGGTCGCGTCGCCGGGGACGAGCTCGGGGCTGATCGGCGTCGCGGCGATCTCGTCGAGCACGCCCGAGTCGGCGCCGATCGAGCCGTTGGCCGCGACCCAGCGCACGAGGTGGCGGATCAGCGTCTTCGGCACGCTGGCGTTGACGTTGTAGTGCGACATGTGGTCGCCGACGCCGTAGGTGC
>CBDUBX010000258.1:0-3991 GCA_965365495.1 uncultured Burkholderiales bacterium | reverse complement strand
TTCACGCTGATCGCGGTGTTCCTGCCGACGGCGTTCATGAGCGGCGTGGCCGGCAAGTTCTTCGTCGAGTTCGGCTGGTCGGCGGCGATCGCGGTGTTCTTCTCGCTGGTCGTCGCGCGCGCGCTGACGCCGATGATGGCGGCCTACATCCTGAAACCGCCGAAGCGCCCGCACCGCGACCCGCGCTGGCTGACGCGCTATCTGAGCGCGGCGCGCTGGTGCCAGCGCCACCGCAAGACGACGATGGCCGCCGCGGCGGTGTTCTTCGTCGGCTCGTTCATGCTGGTGCCGCTGCTCGACACCGGCTTCCTGCCGCCCGACGACCTGAGCCAGACCCAGGTGCAGGTGACGCTGCCGCCGGGCAGCACCTACGACGAGACGCGGGCAGCCGCCGAGCAGGCGCGGGTGCTGGTGCAACGCAGCCCGCACGTGAAGATGGTCTACACCGCGATCGGCGCCGGCGCGACCGGCGTCGACACGTTTTCGCCGGGCAGCGGCCTGCCCGACGTGCGCCGCGCGACGCTGACGCTGAACCTGACGCCGCGCGACGACCGGCCCGGGCTGACCAAGCAGATGATCGAAGCCGAGCTGCGCACGGCGTTGGCGGAGCTGCCCGGCGCGCGCGTCAAGGTCGGCTTCGGCCAGAGCTCGGAGAAGTACATCGTCGTGCTGTCGGGCGACGACGGCGACGCGCTGGCCGCGTACGCACCGACCGTCGAACGCGAGCTGCGCACGCTGCCGGGCATCGGCGCGGTGACGTCGACGTCGAGCCTCGTGCGCCCCGAACTCGTCGTCGAGCCCGACTCGGCGCGCGCCGCCGACCTCGGCGTGACGACCGCTGCGATCGCCGACACGCTGCGCGTGGCCACCGCCGGCGACTACGACCAGAACCTGCCCAAGCTGAACCTCGCGCAGCGCCAGGTGCCGATCGTCGTGCGCCTGCCGCCCGACGCGCGCACCGACGTCGAGCTGCTGAAGCGGCTGCCGGTGCCGGGCACCTCCGGCCCGGTGATGCTCGGCAACGTCGCGACGCTGACGCTGGCCGGCGGCCCGGCCGAGATCGACCGCTACAACCGCCGGCGCAACATCAACTTCGAGATCGAGCTGAACCAGCAGCCGCTCGGCGAGATCAAGCAGCGCGCGCTGGCGCTGCCGAGCCTGGCCAATCCGCCGCCCGGGATCACGCCGACCGAGGTCGGCGACGCCGAGGTGATGGAGGAGCTGTTCGCGAGCTTCGGCACCGCGATGCTCACCGGCGTGGCATGCATCTACGTCGTGCTGGTGCTGCTGTTCCGCGACTTCATCCAGCCGGTGACGATCCTCGGCGCGCTGGTGCTGTCGGTGCCGGGGGCGTTTCTCGCGCTGTTCGTCACCGGTGCGGCGCTGTCGATGCCGAGCCTGATCGGTCTGATCATGCTGATGGGCATCGCGACGAAGAACTCGATCCTGCTCGTCGACTACATCGTGCTGGCGCGGCGCGACCACGGCCTGCCGCGCTTCGACGCGATCGTCGACGCTTGCCACAAGCGCGCGCGGCCGATCGTGATGACGACGATCGCGATGGCCGCCGGCATGACGCCGATCGCTTTGGGCATCGGCACCGACCCGAGCTTCCGCGCGCCGATGGCGATCGTCGTCATCGGCGGGCTGATCACGTCGACCTTCCTCAGCCTGCTCGTGATCCCGGTGCTCTACACCTACGTCGACGACGCGATCGGCTGGGTGCGGCGCGTGGTGCTGCGGCGGCGGACGGTGGGCGAGGCGGCGCGAACGGCGTGACCCTGCAGCCGGCCAGCGGATGGCCGGCTGTCACGTATCCGCGTAACCCGCCTCGCGCTGCGAGCGCAGCGCGAGCACCGCGACGACATCGTCGATCGCGTCGTGGACGTACAGCGCGACGTAGCCCCGCGAGCCGCGTCCGATCACGAGCTCGCGTCGACCGGATTCGACGCGCCGGCCGATGAGGGGGTGGCGCGTGAGCAGTTCCAGCGCATCGACGATTTCCGCCAGCCGGCCGTCGATGTTGCTGGACCGCTGCTGCCGCAGATGCGCGTGGACGCGATCGAGGTCGGCTGCGAAGCGGGCCGACAAGATCAGCCGCGTCACGTCGTCACGTCGGGCGGCGCATTGCCGCGTTGAAGCGCTCTCGCTCGGCGTGCGACATGCGGCGCGGCTCTGGCGCGTCGGCCTGGCCGTCGGCGGCCAACGCAGCCATGTGGCAACGAATGTCGTCGAGCGTCAGGTGCTCGCCGGTGACGAGCAGGTGTTGCAGGCGGCGGTCCGCTTCGGCCAGGAAATCCTGTCGCCGCTCCATGCGCTCGGTGGCATCCGCCACCGCGTCGACGATGAACGCGTGCGGTGTCGAGCCGCTCGCGGCCGCGACGGCTTCGACGCGCTCGCGCAGTGCGGGTGGGAGACGGATGGTGGTGGTTGACATGAATTTGCGGAGTCAGAGGGCGCGCCTAAATGTAGCACTTTGGTGCTACATGGCCGGCCGCCGCGCGTTCGCTTCCAGATCGTGATGCTGGGAGGGGATCAAGGCCGGGCAGAAAAGCGACATCGAACCCGCCAAGGCGCTGGCGACTACGATCGCCCGGGTGTGCACGGCGCTGGAGTTGGAAGCTGACGGTGCAGCCGAATTCCTAACGCGGTGGACCGCCGGCCGCTTCATCCCCCCTTGACCGCCGCATACCGCGCCAGCGTCTTGGCCCGCGCCTCGGCGTGGTCGACGATAGGCTCGGCGTAGTCGCGGCCGAGCTCGACGCCGGCAGCGGCCAGGTCGACCGGGCGCGCGGTCCACGGCGCGTGGATGAATTCGTCGGGCAGCTTGTCGAGCTGCGGCAGGTAGCGGCGGATGAACTTGCCGTCGGGGTCGAACCGCTGGCTCTGGCGCACCGGGTGGAAGATGCGGAAGTACGGTTGCGCGTCGCCGCCGGTCGACGCCGCCCACTGCCAGCCGCCGTTGTTCGATGCCAGCTCGTAGTCGTTCAGGTGCCGCGCGAAGAACGCCTCGCCGCGCCGCCAATCGACCCCGAGGTCCTTGCACAGGAAGCTCGCGGTCACCATCCGCAGCCGGTTGTGCATGTAGCCGGTTTCGACGAGCTGGCGCATCGCGGCGTCGACCAGCGGGTAGCCGGTGCGCGCCTCGCACCACGCGTCGAACAGCGCGTCGCCGCGCTTGCCGCGCTCCCACTTGATGCGGTCGTAGGCCGGCTTGAATGCGCCGTCGACGACGTGCGGGTGGTGGTGCAGCACCTGGTGGTAGAAGTCGCGCCAGATCAGCTCGGACAGCCACACTTCGGCGCCGCGCGATCCGCCGACCATCCGCTGCTGCGCCTCGCGCGCCAGGCGGCGGATCGACAGCGTGCCGAAGCGCAAGTGCGGGCCGAGGTAGCTCGGGCCCTTCACCGCCGGGTAGTCGCGGGTGCGGTGGTAGTCGTCGATGCGGTCGACGAAGTCGGCGAACAGCTCGTCGCCGCCGGCCGGGCCGCTCGGCAGCCGCAGCTGGTGCAGGTTGGTGGCTTCGAAGCCGATTTCGCCGAGCGTCGGCACGCCACCTTCGCCATCGGGTCTCGGCGCCAGCGCCGCCGCGTGGCGCGCGACCGGGTAGCTCGACAGGAAGTAGTCGTCGGCCTTGGCGAGCCAAGCGGCTTTGTACGGACCGAAGACGACGAACCCGCCGCCGGCCGCGGTCGCGACCTCGTCGCGCTCGAAGACGACGTGGTCCTTCGACGTGTGCAGCGCGACGCCGGCGTCGGCGAGCCGGCCGCGCGCCCGGGAGTCGCGCGCGCGTGCGGCGGGGTCGTCGTCGTGGTTGGCGTAGACCGCCTGCACGCCGAGCGCCGCAGCCAGCGCGGCGATCTCGTCGACTGCGTCGCCGTGGCGCACCACGAGGCCGCAGCCGTCGACGCCGCGCGACGCGCCGAGCGCGCGGAGTTCGGCGTCGACGCCGACCAGGCTGTCGCGGATGAACTCGACGCGCCGGTCGGCG
>CBDUBX010000257.1:0-4008 GCA_965365495.1 uncultured Burkholderiales bacterium | reverse complement strand
CGGCTCGACGATCGCCCGCGCCACCGCGAGCATCTGCTTCTGCCCGCCGCTGAGCGTGCCGGCGCGCGACGTCCAGAACGTGCGCAGCGCCGGGAACAGGCCGAGGATCCAGTCGAGCCGCGCCGCGTCGATGTCGGCGGCGCGGCGTGCGCCGCGCGCCGCGAGGACGATGTTCTCCTGCACCGTCAGGTCGGCGAAGATCGCCATCGATTCGGGCACCCAGGCGATGCCGGCGCGCGCAATGTCGGGCGTGGTCCAGCGCTCGATCGGCCGGCCGCGATAGCGCACGCTGCCGGCGCTGGCGCGCCACAGACCCATCACCGTGCGCAGCGTCGTCGACTTGCCGGCGCCGTTGCGGCCGAGCAGCACCGTGACCTCGCCTTCGGGGACGACGAGGTCGACGCCGTGCAGGATGTGGTACGCGCCGATGTGCGTGTGCACGCCGGCGAGCTCGAGCAGCGGCGTCACGCGCCGGCCTCGGCCGCGGCGTCGACCGCCTCGCCGAGGTAGGCGCTGCGCACCACCGGCGACGCGATGACGTCGGCCGGAGCGCCGTCGGCGACGAGACGGCCGAGATGCAGCACGACGATGCGGTCGGCGAGCTCGCGGACGACGTCCATCTTGTGCTCGACGAGCAGGATCGTGCGGTCGCGCCGCGACTTCAACGCGCGGATCAGGTCGAGCACGACCGGCGCGTCGTCGGCGCTCATCCCAGCGGTCGGCTCGTCGAACAGGTACACGCGCGGGTCCAGCGCCATCAGCAGCGCGACCTCGAGCTTGCGCTGGTCGCCGTGCGGCAGCGTCGCCGCGGCGGTGTCGAGCTTGTCGCCGAGCTGCACCTGCGCGGCCAGCGCCGCGGCCTCGTCGATCCAGCCGCGGCGGTCGCGCCACACGGTCCACAGGTCGAGCGCGCCGCCAAGCGCGCCGCGGTGCGCGCGCCCCTGCTCGCGCGCCTGCACCGCGAGGCGGATGTTCTCGGCCACCGACAGCGCCGGGAACAGCTGTGTCAACTGGAACGCCCGGCCGAGGCCGCGCCGCGTGCGTTCGGGCGCCGGCATCGCGGTCAGATCGATGCCGTCGAGCCGCACGCGCCCCGCGGTCGCCGGCAGCTGGCCGCTGACGAGGTTGAAATAGGTCGTCTTGCCGGCGCCGTTCGGGCCGACGATCGCCGTCGTCGTCCCCGGCTCGAAGCGGCACGACACGCGGTCGACCGCGACGTGGCCGCCGAAGCGGACCGTCAGGTCGATGGTTTCGAGCATGCGCCCGGCAGCGGGCGGCAGTTCAGCGGCCGTTGCGCACCGGGATCCGCATCTCGTCGGCTTTGATCTCGCGCACCAGCTCGGGCACGCCCCAGGCGAACGCCGGGTCGTTCTTGATGCGGAAGTGGTACATCGACTGCATCGCCTGGTGGTCCTGCGGGCGGAACGTCATCCGCCCCTTCGGCGTCTCGAACGACATCCCTTCCATCGCGGCGATCAGCTTGTTCGTCGTCGTGTCGCCGCCGGTCTTCTTCAGCGCCTCGACGACGGCGATCGCCGCGCTCATGCCGCCGGCGGTGAAGAAGTCGGGGGGCGTCTTGAACTCCTTGTAGTGGTTGGCGACGAGCCAAGCGTTGACCGGGTTCTGCGGAATCGCGAAGTAGTAGTACAGCGCGCCTTCCATGCCCGGATACTGCTTGTACGCGACCATCGCCGGCAGGATGTTGCCGCCGGTGGCCATCTCGATACCGAAGCGCTGCTTCAGCTCGAGCTCGGCGAACTTCGAGAACGGCGTCGGCGCGCCGGCCCACACCACCCACACCACCTTGCGGCCGGGCTGGTCCTTCATCTTGTCGACGATGCGCTGCAGCCCGGCGGTGAAGTCGGTCGTGCCGGCGGGAACGAACTCCTCGTGGACAAACTTCGCCTTCTGCAGGTACTCCTTGAACGCCTTGACGCCGTCGCGGCCGAAGGCGTTGTCCTGCGCCAGCGTGGCGACGACGTTGCCCGGCGCGTCGAGCGCGGCGGCGTTGGCCGCGGCGTCCTGGCTGCTGTTGCGACCGGTGCGGAAGATGTACTTGTTCCACTTGTCGCCGGTGATCGAATCGGCCACCGCCGGCTCGACCAGCAAGATCTTCTTGTACTCCTCGGCCACCGGCAGCATCGCCAGCGCGACCGGGCTCGCGGTCGGGCCGACGGCGATGTCGGCGCGGTCGTCGGCGTAGGCCGCGGCGAGTTGCGCCTTGCCGATGTCGGGCTTGCCCTGGTCGTCTTTTTCGATCACGACGAGCTTGCGCCCGGCGACGGTCATCGTCCCCTGTGTCGCGTAGTCGAGCCCCATGCGAAAGCCGGTGATCGTCTGCTTCGCGTAGGCCTCGAGCGGGCCGGTCTTGCTGGCGATCAGCGCGATGCGCACGTCGCCCCTGGATTGCGCGGCGGCCGACAACGGCAGCGCCGCGGCGACGGCCCACACGGCGAACACAGCGAAGACGGGAAAACGGGACATCGGGTCGTGCTCCGGTGACGGACGGGGATCGAGGGCGGCGTTGTAGCCTGTGGTGCGCCGACGGCGCTTGCGACGCGTGGTCGCAGGGCGGGTCGCCCGCGGCGAGCGGCAATGTACGCGTGAACGCCACCCCTGCGCACGCGTGCGAACCCGCGTCGCCGCCGCGCGACGACGGGCGACATGCGGACACCGCATCGACCCGCCCCGCCGAGGGTTCGCACCGTCGGCGGGCGTCCGGGTCGCTGGCTACGATGCCGCTGCCGAGCATGAAATCCGACAACGTCTACGCGGTGCTGCGCGCCGCCTTTCCGGCCGACCTCGACGCGCCGGCGATCGACACCGCCGACACCGCTGTCGCACTGCGCTACAGCTGGCGCGACCTGGAACGCGGCAGCGCGATGCTCGCCAATCTGTTCGCGTCGCTCGAATTGCCGCCGGCCAGCCGCGTCGTCGTCCAGGTCGACAAGAGCGTCGAAGCGCTGCTGCTGTATCTGGCGGTGCTGCGCGCCGGGCACGTCGTCGTGCCGCTGAACGTCGCCTACCAGCCCGGCGAAATGGCGCACTTCGTTGCCGACGCCGAGCCTGCGGTCGTCGTCTGCGCGAGCCGCCACTTCGGTTGGCTGTCGCGGATCGCGTTCACCGCCGGCGTCGGCCACGTCTACACGCTCGACGACGACCGGCGCGGCACGCTGCTCGACCGCGCGGCGTTCCAGTCCGACGTGCACGCGCCGGTCGACCGCCGCGCCGTCGACCTCGCGGCGATCGTCTACACCAGCGGTACCACCGGGCGCAGCAAAGGCGCGATGCTGAGCCACGGCAACCTGATGGCCAACGCGCGCGTTCTGCACGCCGAATGGGGCTGGCGCGGCGACGACGTGCTGCTGCACGCGCTGCCGATCTTCCACGTCCACGGGCTGTTCGTCGCCTGCCACGGCGCGCTGCTGGCCGGCGCGCGGACGATCTGGTTCGCGCGCTTCGACGCCGCCGCGGTCATCGACCGCCTGCCCGACGCGACGGTGTTCATGGGCGTGCCGACGATGTACGTGCGGCTGCTCGCCGAGCCCGCGCTGAACGACGAGCGCTGCCGCGCGGTTCGGCTCTTCGTCAGCGGCTCGGCGCCGCTGCTCGCCGCCACCTTCGACGCGTTCCGCGACCGCACCGGGCACACGATCCTCGAGCGCTACGGCATGAGCGAGACGCTGATGCTGACGTCCAACCCGTACCGGCCCGACAGCGCGCGCCGCGCCGGCACCGTCGGCCGGCCGCTGCCGGGGGTGGAGCTGCGCATCTGCAGCGACAAGGGCGCGCTGCTGCCCGGCGGCGAAGTCGGCCAGGTGCAGGTCAAGGGGGCGAGCGTGTTCAAGGGCTATTGGCGGCTGCCCGAGAAGACCGCCGACGACTTCACCACCGAGCTGTGGTTCAAGACCGGCGACGTCGGCCGCGTTGATGCCGACGGCTATCTGACGCTGGTCGGCCGCAGCAAGGACCTGATCATCAGCGGCGGCTACAACGTCTACCCGGCCG
>CBDUBX010000256.1:0-4022 GCA_965365495.1 uncultured Burkholderiales bacterium | reverse complement strand
CCGCCGTTCGGCGGCGGCGGTCCGCGGCGGCGGCGCTAGCGGCGGTTCAGCGCCGCCCGAGGGCGACGCTGGCGTCGGTCAGCGCGCGGCGGCGAACACCGCGTCGACCGTCGGGAAGCGCAGACGCGTCCGCAACTCGCGTTTCAGCCGCGAATTGACGAGCCGCCGCGACTCGCCGAGAAAGCTCATCGCCGCGGGGCCGAGCACGTCGGCCAGCGCGGCCCGCGGCAGCCGTGGCGGCCGCGGCAGCCCGGCGAGGTCGGCGACGCGGTCGTAGTGGTCGCCGGTCTTCGCCGCGGTGTCGTCGCAGACGTTGAAGACGCGCTGCGTCGCGGCACGGCGCAGCGCGGCCACGCACGCCCACGCCAGGTCGTCGGCGTGGACATGGTTGGTGTAGACGTCGTCGGTCGCGGCCAGCAGCGGCGAGCCGCGAGCCACGCGCTCGCGTGGGTCGCCGCCGGCGCGGTCGAACGCGTAGATCCCCGGCACGCGCAGCACCGCGACGCGAACGCCGCTGCGTCGCCCCCAGTCGCGCACGCGCCGCTCGGCGTCGACGCGGCGGCGTGCGCGGTCGGTCGCCGGCGCGACGCGGCGCGTCTCGTCGACCCACGCGCCTCCGCAGTCGCCGTAAACGCCGCTGGTGCTGACGTAGACCAGCGCGTTCGGCCGTCGCGCGATTCCCGGCGCGCCGGCCTTGGCGCCGCCGGTCAGCGCGCGCAGCAGCGCCGCGGTTCGCGGGTCGGTGGCGCCGGACGACGGCGGCGGTGCGAGGTGCAGCACGAGGTCGGCGACGCCGGCCAGCCGCGACAGCGACACCGCGTCGTCGAGGTCGCCGACCAGCGGCACCGCGCCGGCGGCGCGCAGCTCGGCACGCCGCGCCGGCTGCGACGTCAGCGCCAGCACGCGCCAGCGACCGTGCACGACGCGCAGCACGCGCAGCCCGACGTCGCCGCAGCCGACGATCAGCAGCGTCGGCCGCGAGCGTCGGCGCGCATCGGAGCGCGCGGCGGCGGCGGACACGTGGGCGACGGCAGCGGTCACGGACAACAGGCAGGCCACAAGGCCGCGAAGGCACAATGGCCCGCCGAGTCTAAGAGCCCCGCCGCGGGCCGCCCGCGCGCTGCCACGCATGAGCTTCACGATCACCGTCGAGCCCGCCGGAAAGTCGTTCGTCGTCGACCCCGGCGAGGCGATCCTCGCTGCGGCGATCCGCCACGGCGTCGGCCTGCCGTACGGCTGTCGCGACGGTGCGTGCGGGTCGTGCAAGTGCCGCCTCGTCGCCGGCCGCGTCGCGCACGGTCCGCACCAGAGCAAGGCGCTGTCGGCCGAAGAGGAAAGCGCCGGCTGGATCCTGAGCTGCCGCGCGCAGCCGCTGTCCGACTGCACGCTGCAGGCGCGCAGCGTGCCGGGTGCCGGCGAGTTCCCGGTGCTGAAGATGCCGACGCGGGTGATCACGATCGAGCGCCCCGCCGCCGACGTGGCGGTGCTGCGGCTGCAGCTGCCGGCGAACCAGAACTTCCGCTGGCGCGCCGGCCAGTACGTCGAGTTCGTGCTGCCGGGCGGCGCGCGCCGCAGCTACAGCATCGCCAACCCGCCGAGCGACGTCGGGGCGCCGCCGTCGATCGAACTGCACCTGCGCCACATGCCGGGCGGGCTGTTCACCGACCACGTGTTCGGCGCGATGAAGGAGCGCGACATCCTGCGCCTCGAAGGCCCGTTCGGCAGCTTCTTCCTGCGCGAGGATTCGGCCAAGCCGATCGTGCTGCTCGCCAGCGGCACCGGCTTCGCGCCGATCCAGGCGATCGTCGGCCAGCTGCGCCACCTCGGCAGCACGCGTCCCGCGCTGCTGTACTGGGGCGCGCGGCGCCGCGCCGACCTGTATCGCCACGAATGGTGCGAACGCGCCGCGGCCGAATTGCCGTGGCTGCGCTACGTGCCGGTGCTGTCCGAGCCGACGGCCGACGACGCGTGGGCCGGGCGCACCGGCTTCGTCCACCGCGCGGTGATGGACGACTTTCCCGACCTGTCGCCGTACCAGGTCTACGCCTGCGGCACGCCGGCGATGGTCGACGCCGCGCAGCGCGACTTCGGCGAGCTCTGCGCGCTGCCGGCCGACGAGTTCTACGCCGACGCGTTCACGTCCGAAGCCGACAAGCACGCCGACGACGCGAAGACGATGACGTAGCGGCACGCGGCATCGGCCGCGGCGCACGCCGCGCCGGCCGCGCCGCTCATTCGCCGAGGTAGGCGGCGCGCACCTTCGGGTCGGAGAGCAGATCCTTCGCGGCGCCCGCCATCGTCACCTCGCCTGAGTCCATCACGTAGCCGCGGTCGGCGAGGCCCAGCGCGCGCGACGCGTTCTGCTCGACGAGCAGCACCGTCGTGCCGCGAGAATGGATGTCGGCGACGACCTCGAAGATCTTGTCGACCATCATCGGCGACAGCCCCATGCTCGGCTCGTCGAGCAGCAGCACCTTGGGCCGCGCCATCAGCGCGCGGCCCATCGCGAGCATCTGCTGCTCGCCGCCGCTCATCGTTCCGGCGAGCTGGCGCGCGCGCTCCTTGAGCCGCGGGAACAGCTCGAACACGCGGTCGATGTCGGCGCCGATCTCGGCGTCGCGGCGTACGAACGCGCCCATCTGCAGGTTCTCTACGATCGTCATCCGCGTGAACGTGCCGCGGCCTTCGGGGACCATCACGAGCCCCTGCTCGACGAGCTTCCACGCGCCCTGCCCCTTGATCGACCGGCCCATGAATTCGATCGTCCCGTCGGCCACCGCCTGCGTGCCGGTGATCGCCTTCAGCGTCGTCGTCTTGCCGGCGCCGTTGGCGCCGATCAGGCTGACGAGTTCACCGGCGCGGACCTCGAAGTCGACGCCCTTGACTGCCTGGATGCCGCCGTAGGCGACTCGCAGCCCGGTGACCTTCAGCAGCGGCGGCGCGACGGCGCTCATGCGTGCGACGCGCCGAGGTAGGCCTCGATGACCTGCTCGTTCTTCTGTACCTCGGCGGGGTCGCCTTCGGCGATCTGCTTGCCGTAGTCGAGCACCGTGACGCGGTCGCACAAGCCCATCACGAGTTTCACGTCGTGCTCGATCAGCAGGATCGTACGGCCGTCGCGGCGGATGCGGTCGATCAGCTCCCGCAGCACGGTCTTCTCGGTGGCGTTCATCCCGGCCGCCGGCTCGTCGAGCGCGATCAACTTCGGGTCGGTGGCGAGCGCGCGCGCGATCTCGAGCCGTCGCTGGTCGCCGTAGCTCAGCGTGCGCGCGCGGAAGTTCGCGTAGCGGCCGATGCCGACGTAGTCGAGCAGCTGCTGCGCGCGCTCGGCGATCGCCCGCTCCTCGCTGCGAAAGCGAGCGGTGCGGAACACCGCGCCGACGAGCCCCGATTGCGTGCGCACGTGGCGGCCGACCATGACGTTCTCGAGCGCCGTCATCTCGGCGAACAGGCGGATGTTCTGGAACGTCCGCGCGATCCCCTGCTGCGCCACTTCGTGCACCGCGCTCGGCCGGTACGGCTGGCCGCCGAGCGCGAACGTGCCGGCGTCGGGCGCGTACAGCCCGGTGATGACGTTGAAGAACGTCGTCTTGCCGGCGCCGTTCGGACCGATCAGCCCGTAGATCTGACCCGGCTCGATGCGGATGCCGACGTCCGACAGCGCCTGCAGCCCGCCGAAGCGCTTGCTGACGCCGCGCACGTCGAGCACCGGCGGCGGCGCGGCCGGCGTCATCGGCCGTTCACCGGCGTCGGCGCCGGCTTGCCGTGCTCGGGCGCGGGCCACAGCCCGCGCGGCCGCAGCAGCATCACCGAGATCATCGCCAGAGCGATCAACAGCTGGCGCAGGATCGATGCGTCGAGCCGGCCGCCGGTCAGCTGCTGCAGCGGCCCGGCGACGTAGCGCAGCACTTCGGGCAGCGCCGACAGCAGCACCGCGCCGAGGATCACGCCGGGGATGTTGCCGAGACCGCCGAGGACGATCATCGCGACGATCATGATGCTTTCCATCAGGCTGAACGACT
>CBDUBX010000255.1:0-4023 GCA_965365495.1 uncultured Burkholderiales bacterium | reverse complement strand
TCGTGCTGCTGAACATCGACGAGGTGATCGCGATCATCCGCGCCGCCGACGAGCCGAAGGCTGCGCTGGTCGCGCGCTTCGGCCTGAGCGATCGGCAGGCCGACGACATCCTCGAGATCCGGCTGCGCCAGCTGGCGCGGCTGGAGGCGATCCGCGTCGATGCCGAACTCGCCGAGCTACGCACGCAGCAGGGCCGGCTCGACGAGCTGCTGGCGTCGCCGGCGGCGCTGAAGCGGGCGGTGGCGCGCGAGATCGAAGCCGACGCCAAGGCGCACGGCGACGAGCGGCGCACGCTGGTGCAGGAAGAGCGCCGCGCGGTGGCCGACGTGCGCATCGTCGACGAACCGGTGACCGTGGTCGCCAGCCGGCGCGGCTGGGTGCGCGCGCTGAAGGGTCACGACGTCGACGCAGCGGCGCTGACGTTCAAGCCCGGCGACGCGCTGTACGGCGCGTGGCCGTGCCGCAGCGTCGACACGCTGACCGCGTTCGGCAGCAACGGCCGCGTCTACAGCGTCGCCGTCGCGCAGCTGCCCGGCGGCCGCGGCGACGGCGTGCCGATCACGACGCTGATCGACCTCGACCCCGGCAGCCACGTCGCGCACTTCCTCGCCGCCGGGCCGACGACGCTGCTGCTGCTGGCCGGCAGCGGCGGCTACGGCCTGCTCGCGCGCAGCGGCGACCTCGCGGCGCGCCACCGCGGCGGCAAGACCTTCGTCGCGCTGGCCGACGGCGAGACGATGGTCGCGCCGGCGGTCGTCGCACCCGATGCGACGCAGATCGCGTGTCTGGCGCGCGACGGGCGGCTGCTGGTGTTTCCGCGCGACGAGTTGCGACTGCAAAGCGCCGGCGGCCGCGGGCTGCGGCTGATCGACGTCGACGCCGCCGCGGCGCCGCTGGTCGCGGTGGCGGCGTTCACGACGGCGCTGCGCGTCGTCGGCCGCGGTCGCGGCACGCGGGCGAAGGACGACGTCGTGAAGGGCGCGGCGCTGGCGGCGCACGTCGGCCGGCGGGGACGCAAGGGGCGCAAGGTGGCGGGGTACACCGCGGTCGACCACGTGGCCGCGGCGGACTGAAAGCGCCGCATTCGCCGCGGTCGGGTATCGCGGCCCGGGCGGCGGCGCGGGCCGCCGGTCGCGACGCCCGCGCGGCGCCGGTCGCGGGGAGAGAGTCCGAAGCGCACGCGCCCCTCCCGCGGCACAGCCCGGCGTCAGCGCGCGCCGCTCGGCGCGGCGGCGGCCCACGCGGATCGGCGTTCGTGACGCGCTGCACGGCCGACGCTCGTCGACCGCCTCGGCGTGACGTCGTGCACTCCACGCCCACCCTGAAACAGGGGGTCTCTACGCGTAACCAGATGCAAAAAGGCGGCACAGTTCGGTCTTGCGTCGCCGGCCGCCGTGCCGCGCTGGTCCTTATCGGAAAAAGAGCCCGTCATGCGCCCGATCACCTTGCGTTCCCTGACCGCCCTTGCGCTCGCCACCGCCGCGGTGTCGGCGACCGCGGCGACGATCGACCTCAACCTCGCGGGTTGGCAGTTCGGCGGCGCCGACAACGTCAAGGCGACCGGCTACATGAACCGCCCCGCCGGCGCGTTCGGCGGCAGCCTGTCGGGTGCCGGCGCGGCGTTCGATACCGCGTCGTTCTGGACCTACTGCGTCGAGATGGAGGAGTACTTCCATTGGGGCGCGCTGTCGGGCTGGAACGTGCAGGACGGCGCGACCTACTTCGGCCTGCGCGACCTCGCGAACCCCGCCCGCCCCGATGCGTCGCAGGTCGTCGACCGCCTCGGCCGGCTGATGACGTATGCCCTCTCGGCGCCGACGCTCGTCGACTCGCGCGCCGAATCGGCGGCGCTGCAACTGGCGATCTGGAACGTCGTCTACGACGGCGACGTGACGCTGACCGGCGGCGCGTTCACCGACAGCAGTGCGCACAAGGTGCAGGCCGACGCCTTCCTCGCCGGCATGCAGACCGTCGCGACGTCGGCGTTCGACGTCTACGCGCTGCACAAGACCGGCGCGCAGGACTTCCTGCTGTTGGCGCAGCGGGTCGAGACGACCGACGACACGCCGGGCGTGGTGCCGGAGCCGGGGACGCTTGCACTCGCCGGCCTCGCGCTCGCCGCGCTGGCCGCGGGCCGCCGCCGCCGCCGCCGCCCCCGGCGCCGGCGCCGGCGCGCCGGGCGCCCGGTGCGCCGGCGCACCGCGCGAACGTCGGTGGCCGTCGCCGCTAAGCCGGCCGCCGCAGCAGGCCGATCGCGACCGCGGCCGACGCCGCGAACAGCGCGCCGCTGTAGACCTCGTAAGGCACGCCGAGCAGCCGCAGCGCGGCGTCGGCGCACGACGCCCACGCTGCGAACACGTCCGGGAGCGCCTGGTCGAGGCCGGTGGCGGCGAGCACGCGGTCGGCGAGCGTGAACGTGCACGACACGCCGCTCGCAACGACGCGGTGCTGCCACGCCGCGGCGGCGACGCCGACCGCGGCCAGCGCCACGACCAGCACCGCCAGCGCGCGCCGCGGCGCCCGCGCGCGCCACGCCAGCGCGACGATCGCCACGACGGCGATCGCGACGAACACCAGCCGCTGGAACACGCACCACGGGCACGGCAGGTGGTCGTAACCGTGCTGCATCACGAGCGCGAAGCCGACGACAGCCAGCGGCACCACGGCGAGCGCCGCCCAGCCCGCGGTCGGCGCGCGCATGCCGACGACTCAGGCGCTCGCCTTGGCGACCGCGACGACCGCTTCGGCTTCGGCCGCGGCCGAGGCTTCGTCGACCCGGTCGGCGACCTCGGCGACGAGCTCGATCTCGACGCACGCGCCGAGCGGCAGCTGGGCGACGCCGAACGCACTGCGCGCGTGCGCGCCGACCGCGTCGCCGAGCACCGCGACGAGCAGCTCGCTGCAGCCGTTGGTCACCAGGTGGTGCTCGGTGTAGTCGGGCGTCGAGTTGACGAGGCTCACGACCTTGACGATGCGGCGCACGCGCGCCAGGTCGCCGACGGTCGCCTGCAGCGTGCCGAGCAGGTCGACCGCGACCGCGCGCGCCGCGGCCTGGCCGTCGGCGGTTTTCATCGTCGCGCCGAGCTGGCCAACCCACGGCCGGCCGTCGCGCTTGGCGATGTGGCCGGAGACGAACACCAGCGCGCCGCTGCGCACCGCGGGCACGTAGGCCGCGGCCGGTGTCGACGCGGCCGGCAGCGTGATGCCCAGCGCCAGCAGCCGCTCGGCGATCGACTCGGGAGTGGCCATCGACGGCTCCTTCGGGGGTGGGCGGTGCCCTCGTCATGGGGGCGAACGGCGCAGACGCAGAAATCTACACTGGCCCGATGACCCCGGAGCCCGGCCCGGCGCTGCACTGGATCGCGCCGGCGGCGGGCTGGCTGGCCGGGACCGCGCTGCAGTTGCAGCAGCCTGCGCTGTGGCCGGCGGCGGCGGTTGCGGTCGGCGGCGCGCTACTGTTGGCAGCGGCGATCGCATTGGGTCGCGACGCCGGGCTTGTCGCGATCGATCGGCGCCGGGCCGAACGCGCGCGCGCTGCTTCGAACCATTCCGCACTCGATGCGGACCGACGCCGTTCGCCGCCGACCGGCGCCGACGGCCGTGGACGCCGCCGCTGGGTCGGCGTCGCGCTCGTCGCGCTGGCAAGCGCGGCGCTCGGCTTCGCGACCACCGCGATGCGCGCCGCGTGGCGCGTCGGCCAGATGCTCGACCCGGCGCTCGAAGGCGCCGACCTCGTCGTCACCGGGATCGTCGACGGGCTGCCGCGCGACGGCGACGACGGCACGCGCTTCGTTCTCGCGGTCGAATCGGCGGTCGACGCCGCCGGGCGCGCGGCGACGCTGCCGCCGCGGCTGTCGATCGGCTGGTGGCGCTACGACCGCGACGGCGCCGCCGCGACGGCCGCCGCGCCGCGGTTGCGCGCCGGCGAGCGCTGGCGGCTGCCGCTGCGGCTGAAGCGGCCGCACGGCCCGGTCAACCCGCACGGCTTCGACGTCGAGTTGTGGCTGTTCGAGCAGGGCATCG
>CBDUBX010000254.1:0-4028 GCA_965365495.1 uncultured Burkholderiales bacterium | reverse complement strand
GGCCAGCCGGGCGGCAGCTGCGACGTGCGCGGGTAGCCGGCGGCATCGAGAAAGGCGTGCCAGTCGGCTTCGGCCAGACCGCGCAGCGGCTGCGCGCCGATCGTCACCGCCGGCACCGTGCGGCCGCCGACGAGGCGCTCGAGCGCCGCGGCGTCGTCCTCGGTGACGATGCGCCGCTCGCGGTACGGGATGCCGCGTTGCTGCAGCAAACGCCGACCAGCGTCGCACGCGGTGCAGCCCGCCGCCGTGTACAGCGCGACCGGATAGCGCGCGGCGACGGCGCGCAGTGCCGGCGGCAGACCGGACTCGGCGGGCAGCGGCTGCGTCGCGATGCCGCGCAGCGGCGTCACGCGCGCGTTGCCGGTGACCGGCGGGCGGTCGGTGTAGAGCACGCTGCCGTCGGGCTGCTCGACCTTGTACTGCTGCGCCGCGGCCGGCGCGGCGCACAGCCCGGCGACGGCGAGGACGGCCACCGTCACGAGCGACGGCGCGCCGCGCACGGTGCAAACGGTCGACTTCGGCGAACGGCGGGCCAGCAACATCATGCGTTCGAATCTAGCCGACCGCCGCCTCAAGCCGCCAGGCCGAGGTGGCGCAGCAGCGCACCGGGGCGCGGCGCGCGGCCGCGGAAGGCGACGAAGCTGCTCAGCGCTTCGCGGCTGCCGCCGACCTCGAGCACTTCGTCGCGAAAGCGCTGCGCGGTCGGGGCGTCGAACACGCCGGCCTCCTCGAACGCCGAATAGGCGTCCGACGACAACACCTCGGCCCACGCGTAGCCGTAGTAGCCGGCAGCATAGCCGCCGTCGAACAGATGCGAGAAGCTGTGTGCGAGGCGGACGAACGGCGGCGACGGCGCCGGCTGCAACTCGGTGTTCACCGCGTCGACGATGGCCTGCACACGGCCGGCGGCGTCGGGCTGCAGGTGCAGCTGCAGGTCGAGCAGCGCGTACTCGCACTGGCGCAGCAGCGCCATCCCGGCCTGGAAGTGGCGCGCCGCGACCATCTTGTCGAACAGCTCGCGCGGCAGCGGCTCGCCGCTGTCGGCGTGGGCGCTGAAGCGCCGCAGCACGTCGAACTCCCAGCCGAAGTTCTCCATGAACTGGCTCGGCAGCTCGACCGCGTCGTGCTCGACGCCGCGGATCCCGGACACCGCGAGCTCGTCGACGCAGGTCAGCATGTGGTGCAGCCCGTGGCCGAACTCGTGCAGCAGCGTCAGCACGTCGTCGTGGGTCAGCATCGACGGCTGCGTCGCGCTCGGCGGCGCGAAGTTGCAGACCAGGTGCGCCGTCGGCAGCTGCAGCGTGCCGTCGGGCCGGCGCCAGCGCGTGCGCACCTCGTCCATCCACGCGCCGGGCTGCTTGCCGGCGCGGGCGTACGCGTCGAGGTAGAAGGCGGCCAGCGGACGACCGCCGCGCGTCACGCGGAAGTAGCGCACGCTCGGGTGCCACGCCGGCGCACGGTCTTCGACGATCGCGACGTCGAAGACGCGCGCGACGAGGTCGAACAGCCCGTCGAGGACCCGCGGCGCGGTGAAGTAGCGCTTGACCTCGTCGCTGCTGAACGCGAACAGCGACTGGCTCAGCTTCTCGGACGCGTACGCCCGGTCCCACGCCTGCAACTCGTCGATGCCGAGCTCACGCGCCGCGAAGTCGCGCAACGCGCCGAGTTCGCGCTCGGCATGCGGCCGCGCGCGCGCTGCAAGGTCGCGGACGAAGCCTTCGACCTCGGCCGCCGACGCGGCCATCTTCGGCACCAGCGCGAATTCGACGTAGTTGGGCTGGCCGAGCAGCGCCGCCTGCTCGGCGCGCAGCCGCAGCAACTCGTCGATCACCGGCGTGTTGTCGAGTTCGCTCGGGCCGAGGTCACTGGCGCGCGTCGCGAACGCGCGGAACATCGTCTCGCGCAGCGCGCGGTTCGACGCGAAGCGCAGCACCGGGAAGTAGCACGGCTGCTGCAGCGTCAGCCGGCAGCCGTCGACGCTGGCGTCGCGCGCGGCGTCGCGCGCCGCGTCGACGACGTCGCGCGGGACGCCGTCGAGGTCGGCTTCGGCGACGTCGAGCGTGTAGCCGTCGGTCGCGTCGAGCACGTGGTCGCCGAACGTGCGCGACAACGCCGCCAGCCGCTCGCACACCGCCGCGTGGCGGTCGCGCGCGGCGCCACGCAGCTCGGCGCCGCCGAGGACGAAGTCGCGCAGCGAATCGGCCAGCACCTTGCGCCGCGCCGGCGCGAGCGCGCGCGCCGCCGGCGCCGCGGCGATCGTCTTGACCTTGGCGTACAGCCGCTCGTCGGCGCCGAGCCGCGTGTCGAACGCGACGACGCGCGGCAGGTTCTCGGCGTGCGCCGCGCGCAGCGCCGGCGTGTCGACGACCGACTGCAGGTGGTTGACGTGCGACCACGCGCGCGTCAGCCGCTCGACCGGGACGTCGAGCGCCAGCGCCATCGCGTCGTATTCGGCGGGCACTTCGTCGCCGACGGCGCGCTCGAGCGCGGCTTCGGCGTCGGCGAGCAGCGCGTCGAGCGCCGGGCCGACGTGCTCGGCACGGATCGCGTCGAACGCGGGCAGCTCGTCGCGGGCGAGCAGCGGGTTCATCGCAGGGCCGCCGCGGCTTCGGCCGCCTGCAATGTGTTGGCGAGCAACATCGTGATCGTCATCGGCCCGACGCCGCCGGGCACCGGCGTGATCCAGCCGGTCGGTCCGAGCGCGTCGGCGACGCCGGCGAAATCGACGTCGCCGCAGAGCTTGCCGTCGGCGCCGCGGTTGATGCCGACGTCGACGACGATCGCGCCGGGCCGAACCATCGGCGCGGTCAGCGTGTCGCGCCGTCCGACCGCGACGACGACGACGTCGGCGCGGCGCGTGTGTGCGGCGAGGTCGGGCGTCGCGCTGTGGCACACCGTCACCGTCGCGTTCGCCTGCAGCAGCAGCATTGCCATCGGCTTGCCGACGGTGGCGCTGCGGCCGACGACGACCGCGTGCTTGCCGCGCAGGTCGACGCCGGTGCGGGCGATCAACGCCATGCAGCCCGCCGGCGTCGCCGGGCGCAACCCCGGCAGGCCGGCGGTCAGCGAGCCGGCCGACTGCACCGAGAAGCCGTCGACGTCCTTGGCCGTCGCGATCGCCTCGACGACCGCGTGCGCGTCGAGGTGCTTGGGCAGCGGCATCTGCACGAGGATGCCGTCGATCGTCGCGTCGGCGTTCAGCGCGGCGATGCGCGCCAGCAGGTCGGTCTGGGCCAGCGTCGCGTCGTAACTCTCGAGCACCGAATGCAGGCCGTGCTCGGTGCAAGCCTTGACCTTGTTGCGCACGTACACCATCGACGCCGCGTCGTCGCCGACGAGGATCACCGCCAGACCCGGCGGCCGCCCGTGGCGGTCGGCGAAGGCGGCGGCGCGCGCGCCGATGTCGGCGCGCATCTGCCGCGACAACGCCAGGCCGTCGATGACGCGCGCGGTCACGCCGTCGGCGCCGTCAGGCGCGCTGCGCGCCCAATGCGATCTTCAACAGGTCGGCGACCGTGTTCGCATTGAGCTTTTCCATGATGTTGGCGCGGTGCGCCTCGACCGTCTTGATGCTGATGCCGAGGTCGTCGGCGATCTGCTTGTTCAGCCGACCAGCGACGATCCGCTCGAGCACCTGGCTTTCGCGCGTGGTCAGCCTGGCGAGCAGCGCGTCGCGGCTGGCCTGCTCCTGGTGCTGGCTGAACGCGCTGCGCGCCTGGTCGAGCATGCGCTCGACGAGGTCGAGCAGCTCGGTTTCCTTGAACGGCTTCTCGATGAAGTCCATCGCGCCCTTCTTCATCGTCGTCACGGCCATCGGCACGTCGCCGTGGCCGGTGATGAAGACCACCGGCAGCGGGCTCTTGCGCTCGAGCAGCCGGTCCTGCAGCTCCAGGCCGCTCATCCCTTCCATGCGGATGTCGGCGATCAGGCACGCGACCTCGCGCGGGTCGAAGCGCGACAGGAACGATTCGGACGAGTCGAAGCACTTGACGCGGTAGTCCTTGCCCTCGAGCAGCCACTGCAGCGAA
>CBDUBX010000253.1:0-4028 GCA_965365495.1 uncultured Burkholderiales bacterium | reverse complement strand
TCGGTGCCGTACAGCGCGTCGTACAGGCTGCCCCAGCGCGCGTTGGCGGCGTTCAACGCGTAGCGCGCGTTGAGGATCGGCACGACGAGCTGCGGCCCGGCCTGCAGCGCGAGCTCGTCGTCGACGTTCGCGGTGTCGACGCGGACGTCGCCCGGCACCGGCTGCAGGTAGCCGATCTCCTGCAGGAACGCGCGGTACGCGGCGGCGTCGGCGATCGGCCCGGGGTGCTCGACGTGCCAGCGGTCGATCGCGGTCTGCAGCCGGTCGCGTTCGGCGAGCAGCGCGGCGTTCTTCGGCGCCAGGTCGCGGACGATCGCGTCGAAACCGCGCCAGAACGCGGCCGTGTCGACGCCGGTGCCGGGCAGCACCTCGTCGTCGATGAAAGCTTGCAGCGCGGTGTCGACCTGCAGGCCGTGGATCGTCGTTCGCATCATCGGATCTCCTTCGTCGTCATCGTCAGGGAAGTTCGGCGGCCGCCAGCAGCGGCAGCACGTCGCGCAGGCTGCGGCCGACGTGGTGCGGCGCGACGCCCAGCGCTTCCGGCGGCACGCCGGCGCGGTCGACCCACAGCGTCGTGTAGCCGAACCACGTCGCACCGATCGCGTCCCACGCGTTGCCGCTGACGAACAGGATCTCGCGCGCCGGAAGCTGCAGCGCCTGCTCGCCGAGCGCGTACGCCGCCGGGTGCGGCTTGTACAAGCGCGCCGCGTCGACGCTGACGAGCGGGTCGAGCCGCGCGGCCAGACCGGCGTGCCGGACGACGGCGGCGATCATCTCCGGCTCGCCGTTGCTCAGCACGCCGGCGCGAACGCCGCGCCGGCGCAGTTCGTCGAGCACGTCGACGGCATCGTCGAACGCCGGGAGGCAGCGGTACGCGGCAAGCAGCCGGTCTTCGGCCGGCGCGTCGAGACGCAGACCGAGGCGTTGCGCGGCGTGGCGCAACGCGCTGCGCGTCAACGCCGAGAACGGCCGGTGGCGTTCGCCGCCCGGACCGGCGATCGTCACCAGCCGCGTGTACTCGATCTGCTTGTCGCGCCACAGCTGCGACAGCGCGTTGCCGTGGCCGGCGAAGAGCGTCTCGGCGAGCTGCGCGACGCCGTGGACGTCGAACAGCGTGCCGTAAACGTCGAACAGCACGGCGCGCAGCGAAGCCATCGCGCCAGTCTATTGCGCGTCCGATCGCCGATTCATCGCGGACGGCGCACTTGATTACGTCACCGAACGCACCTAATCTCGCTGCGTGGACCGGCTGCTGCAGATCGAATCCTTTGTTGCGGCGGCGACCCGCGGCAGCCTGACCGCCGCGGCGCGCGCCGAGGGCATCGCCGCGGCGGTCGTCGGCCGGCGCATCGACGCGCTCGAGGAACGCCTGGGCGTTCGCCTGCTGGTGCGCACGACGCGGCGCCTGACGCTGACCCACGAAGGCAGCGCCTTTCTCGAGGACTGCCAGCGCGTGCTCGCGGCGCTGGCCGGCGCCGAAGCGAGCGTCGGCGCCGGCGGCGTCAAGGCCGCGGGCCACCTGCGCGTGACCGCGCCGGCAGGCTTCGGCCGCCGCCACGTCGCGCCGCTGGTCAGCGACTTCGTCGCCCACCACCCCGACGTCAGCGTGTCGCTGAACCTCGCCGACCGCGTCGTCGACGTCGTCAACGAAGGCTACGACTGCGCGGTGCGCATCGGCGACCTGGCCGATTCCAACCTCGTCGGCGTGCGCCTGGCCGACAACCGCCGACGCTGCGTCGCCGCGCCGAGCTACCTGGCGCGCGCCGGCACGCCGGCGACGCCCGCCGACCTGGCGCGCCATGCGTGCCTAACGCTCGGCGGCGACGCCGGCCAGGCGCGCGGCTGGGCGTTCGTCGTCGACGGCGCGGTCGTCCACGTGCGCCCCGGCGGCCGGCTCGACTGCAACGACGGCCAGGTGCTGCACGCGTGGTGCCTCGCCGGCCTCGGCATCGCGTGGCGCAGCACCTGGGAGGTCGCCGACGACCTCGCCGCCGGCCGGCTCGTCGAGGTGCTCGCCGACCGTGCGGCGCCGCCGAACGGCATCTACGCCGTCTTCGCGCAGCGCCGCCACCTGCCGCTGCGCGTGCGGTTGTGGATCGATTTCGTCAAGGAGCGCTACGCCGACCCGGCGTACTGGGCGGCGCCGGCCGCCGTCGGCGCGCCGGCTTGACCGCCGCAAAGCGGTCCGCGCGGCGGTGTCAGCCGATGCGCCGCGGGTGCGCGAGCGCGGTGTGCGCCGCAGCCAGCCGCCGCACCAGCACGCCGATGAACGCCTTGTCGAACAGGTGGCGCGTGGCCAGCGACAGGTGGTCCATCGTCTGCGGCGTGAACGACAGCGTCGTCGCCGGCTGCGACACGAGGATGTCGACGGTGTGCACGCCGAGCTCGGGGTTCGGCGCCAGGTAGGCCATCTCGCCGACCGTCGCGCCGGCGCCGAGCGACGCCACCTGCTGGCCGTCGCGGTAGACCTCAACCTGGCCTTGCGTGACGATGTGGAAGCTGTTGCCGTGGTCGCCCTTGCGGTACAGCGCCTGGCCGAAGCCGTGGCGCTGCCACGCCGCGCGGTGCACCACTTCCCACAGCTCGACGTCGCCGAAGCCGGCAAAGAACTCGAGCCCGCGCAGCAGCGTGAAGCGCTCGGAATCGAGCACCTCCTGCACCGCGCCGCGCGACTGCTGCTGCGTCGTCGCCAGCGCGCCGAGCGCCTGCGCGAACTCGTCCCAGCTGGCCGGGCGCAGTTCGCGCTCCTTGGCCAGGCAGCGCTCGACGAGCTCCTGCAGCTGCGGCGGCACCCCTTCGCGCAGCGTCGCCATCGGCGGCGGACTGGCGTTGTAGATCTGGTTCATGATCGCCGGCTGCTCGACCGCGTCGAACGGCGGCCGGCCGGCGACGAGGTGGTACAGCACCGCGCCGAGCGAGTAGATGTCGGCGCGACAGTCGAGCGTCGCACCGTCGAGCTGCTCGGGCGACATGTACGCCAGGCTGCCGACGCGGTAGACCTGCGTCTGCTCGGTCGCGAAGTTGAACACGCTGCCGAAGTCGGTGACCTTGACGTCGCGGACGCGGTCGCCGTCGAGCGTGACGAGCAGGTTCGCCGGCTTCACGTCGCGGTGGATCAGCCCGCGGCGGAAGCAGTAGCCGAGCGCCATCGCGCACTTGAAGCCGACCTCGACGATCTGCGCCAGCGGCAACAGCTGGTCGGCGCGGCAGTAGCGGCGCAGCGTGACGCCGGGCACGTACTCCATCACCAAATACGGCGCGTCGGTGTCGGCCACCGCGTCGAGGATCTCGACGACGTTCGGGTGGTGCAGCTGGCCGACCAGCGCCGCTTCGGCGGCGAAGAAGCGCCGTTGATAGTGCGCGTCGCGCGGGTCGGCGAAGACGCCGCTCTTCACGCGCTTGATCGCGACGTCGATGCGGCGGTACGGGTCGTGCGCGAGAAAGACCTCGCTCGTTGCGCCTTCGCCGAGCTTGCGCTGCACGCGGTACTTGCCGATCTGCCCGGGCAGCTGCACGCCGGGCAGCGTGGTCGTGGCGCTCGCGGGGGTCGGCGACATCGGACCGAGCATAGCCGCCGGCCGCGGCGGCTCAATCGGCGCCGTCGTGGTCGCCGTCGCCGCTGCGGTCGCGGCTGCTGCGCTCGTCTCGCGCGGCGAGCGCGTGCGCGTACAGCGCGTTGCGCGGCGCGCCGCTGATCTCGGCGGCCAGCGCCACCGCTTGCTTCAGCGGCAGCTCGCGCTGCAGCACGGCCAGCGCGCGCAGCGCCGCCGGCGGCAGCACCGCATCGTCGTCGCGCGCGGCGTCGCGCGCATGCAGCACGACGACGAACTCGCCGCGCCGGCGGTGCGGGTCGGCGTCGAGCCACGCCGGCCATTCGGCGGCGGCCATCGTGGCGACGGTCTCGAACTGCTTGGTCAACTCGCGCGCCACGGTCACGCGGCGCGCCGGGTCGGCGGCAGCGAGCTCGCGCGCGAGCGTCGGCACGCGGTGCGGCGCTTCGAGCAGCACCTGCGGCCGCGCGTCGGCGG
>CBDUBX010000252.1:0-4031 GCA_965365495.1 uncultured Burkholderiales bacterium | reverse complement strand
TCCACGTGACGATGGTCCAGCTGTCGGCGTTCAACACGCCGCAGTTCGAATGGGGGCGCACGACGCTGGCGCGCCGGCCGCGGCCGATGGGCCGCGTGTTCCAGCCCGAGCTCGCCGCGCGCGCCGTGTACTGGGCGGCGACGCACCGCCGGCGCGAGCTCTGGGTGGGTTGGCCGGCGGTGCAGGCGATCGTCGGCACGAAGGTGCTCGCCGGCTGGCTCGACCGTAAGCTGGGCCGCACCGCGGTCGAAGGCCAGCAGACCGACGAGCCGCTGCCACCCGGCCGCGCCGACAACCTGTGGCAGCCGGTGCCCGGCGACCACGGCGCGCACGGCCGCTTCGGCGACGAAGCCCATGCGACGAGCGCGCAGTTCTGGCTGACGACGCACCCCGGCGCCGTCGCCGCGGCAGCAGCGCTCGTGCTCGCCGCCGTCGGCCTGTCGTGGCGCAGCCGGCGATGACGGCGGCGCCCGACCCGTTCGCGCCGGCTCCGTCGGGGGGTGGCGCTTGGTGATGCATCGGCTGCGATCGCTGTGGCTCGCACTGCAGGGCAGCCTGTGGTTCGTGCCGACGCTGATCGTCGTCGGCGCCGTCGCGCTGGCGCTGTTGCTGATCGACGCCCAGCACTATGTGCACTTCGAGCTCGGCACGCAGTGGCCGCGGCTGTTCGGCGCCGGCGCCGAAGGCTCGCGCGGCATGCTGTCGGCGATCGCGACGTCGATGATCACCGTCGCCGGCGTGGTGTTCTCGATCACGATCGTCGCGCTGTCGCTGGCCGCCAGCCAGTACTCGCCGCGCGTGCTGCGCCACTTCATGGCCGACCGCACGACGCAGGTCGTGCTCGGCGCGTTCGTCGCGATCTTCGTCTACTGCCTGATCGTGCTGCGCACGATCCGCAGCCCGGGCGAGGAAGGCGGCGGCTACGTCCCGTCGCTGGCGGTCTTCGGCGGCGTCGTGATGGCCTTGATCGGCGTGGCGCTGCTGATCACGTTCATCCACCACGTCGCGACGTCGATCCAGGTCAGCGCGATCGTCCACCGCATCGCCGACGAAACGCGTGCGGCGATCGACCGGCTGTACCCGCAGCCGATCGGCGAGCCGGGTCCGGCCGACGGCCGCGAGCCGCCTGAGCCGCTGCCGCCGAAGCGAGCGACGGTGCCGGCGCCGGCCACCGGCAACATCGTGTCGGTCGACGCGCAGGCGCTGCTCGACGCCGCGGTCGAGCACGACGTGGTGCTGCGCATCGTGCCGTGCATCGGCGACTTCATCGTCGACGGCGAGCCGCTCGTCGACGTGTGCACGGCGAAAGGCGAGCCGCCGGCGGAACTCCACGGCACGCTGGCCGCGCTGTTCACGATCGAGCGCCAGCGGACGATCCACCAGGACGCGCCGTATGGCGTGCAGCAACTCGTCGACCTGGCGCTGAAGGCGCTGTCGCCGGGTGTCCACGACCCGACGACGGCGGTGGCGTGCATCGACCAGATCGGCGCGCTGCTGCTGCAGCTGACGCGGCGCCACATCGAAGGCCCGTGGCGCTGCGTCGACGGCCGCCTGCGCGTCGTCGCGCCGGGGCCCGACTACGACCACTTCGTCGCGCTGGCGTTCGACGCGATCGCCGACCACGCCGCCGACCACGTCGAGGTGCTCGACCGGCTGCTGCGCACGTTGCACCGCCTCGCTGTGGTGGCCGACGCGCCGCCGCGCCGCGCCGCTGTCGAGCGGCAACTCGACGCGGTGTGCCAGCGCTGCGACCACCCGGCGGTTGCACCGCACCGCCGCGACGCCCTGCAGCGCCGCGCCGCGCAGGTCCGGCAGGCGCTGGCCACGCCGACGGAACCGAGCGCGCGGTAACCGCTCCGACACCCTTCCCCGCCGCTGCGTCCGCGGACTCAGCAACGAACCGAGAGGAGACGAAGATGGGCAAGAAGCAATGGATCGTGATCGCCGCGCTCGCCGTCGTGGTGTTCGTCGGCGGCATGTGGCTGACCCGCGACGACGACGCCCGCCCGGCGCCGGAGGTCGCACCGCTGGCCGAAGCGCCGCTGGCCGCGCCGCCGGCCGAAGCGGGCGCGTCGCCGGCCGGCGTCGCGACGCCCGAGCCGCTGCCGGTCGAGCCGCAACGTGCGCTGACCGAAAGCGACCTCGCGCCGGCGCTGTCGGACGTGCTCGGCCGCCGCGTCGAATCGACCTCGGTGCAGACCGACGGTTTCCTGCGCCGCTTCGTCGCTACGGTCGACAACCTCGCGCGCGACCAGGCGCCGACGTTGGCCTGGCCGGTGACGCCGACCGCGGGGGTGTTCACCGTCGACGACGTCGGCGGCCAGCCGGTGATCGGTGCGGCCAACGCCGAGCGCTACGCGTCGTTCGTGCAGATGGTCGACGACATCGATCCGAAGGCCGCGGTCGACCTGTACGTGCGGATGCTGCCGCTGCTTCAGGGCGCTTACGAGCAACTCGGCTATCCGAACCGACGCTTCCACGACCGCCTGGTCGCGACGATCGATCACCTGCTGGCGACCCCCGAGCCGACGTCGCCGGTGCGCCTGGAGCTGACCGAGGTGCGCGGCCCGGTGCCGTCGGCCAAGCCGTGGGTGCACTACCGCTTCGCCGACCCGGCGCTCGAATCGCTGACCGCCGGGCAGAAGCTGCTGATCCGCGTCGGTCCGGCGAACGCGCAGCGCCTGAAGGCGAAATTGCGCGCGATCCGCGCCGAACTCGTCGCGCGCGGTCGACGCTGACCCGGCCGTCGCCGCGGCGGTCGATGCGCCGGCGGCGGGACGGCGCCCGCGCCGTGGACTGCGGATTGCGCCGCGCGATGGGGCGGTCGGCGCCGCGCGTCGACCACGGCGGTCGTCACCACGCGGCGCCGAACTGCCGGCGCAACGCGTCGATCGCGGCGTCGGTCAGCGGCGCCGGTTTCGGCGAGCAGGCGCGCCACAGCCGCGCGGTTTCCTCGAGTTCCTCGAGGACCGCGCTGGCTTCGGCCGGCGAGCGGTGCCAGACGTTCGGCCCGAGCCGGTCGAGCAGCACCGCGCGGATCGGCGTGCCGCGCGCGGCCATCGCCGCGATGCGTTCGGCGACGAGCCCGGCCACCGCCGGGTCGCCGGGGCGGTGGTAGGCGACGAGCGGCACGTGGCCGACCTTCATCACGTAGTACGGCGTGATCGGCGGCACGACGTCGTCGACGTGCCACACGCCTTCGAGCGTCAGCGCGACGAGATTCGTGCTGTGGGTGTGGATCACGCACGCGGCGCCGGCGTCGGTGTCGTAGATGCTGCGGTGCAGCGCCAGCGTCTTGCTCGCGCGGTCGCCGGAGGTCTGCACGCCGTCGGCGGCGACGCGCGCCAGGCGGTCGGGGTCGAGCGCGCCGAGGCACGCGTCGGTCGGCGTGATCAGCCAGCCGTCGGCCAGCCGCACGCTGATGTTGCCGGCGGTGGCGTGTACGTAGCCGCGGTCGAACAGCGACCGGCCGACGCGGCAGATCTCGGCGCGCAACGCCGGCGTGTCGACGAAGCTCATGCCAGGCGCGCAAAGGCGCGGGTGAAGAAGTCGTCGGCGCCGAAGTTGCCGGACTTCAGCGCGACGTGCAGGCCGCCGGCCGCGGCGAGCGGCGTCGAGGCGTGGCACCACGGCACGCCGGGGTCGATCTGCGGACCGATGCGCAACCGTTCGATGCCGAGCGAGCCGATGCACGCGCCGGCGGTCTCGCCGCCGGCGACGACGAGCTGGCCGACGCCGGCGGCGACGAGCCGTTGCGCCGCCCGCGCCAGCGTCGCTTCGACGAGCGCGGCGGCGGCGTCGGCGCCGAGCCTCGCCTGCACTTCGGCGACCTGCGCCGGCCCGGCCGTCGCGTAGACGAGCACCGGCCCGTCGGCTAGGCGGGGCGCGGCCCATTCGACCGCTTCGGCCGCGACATCGGCGCCGGCTGCGACGCGCAGCGGGTCGACCGCGAAGCCGGCGCCACCGGCGGCGAGGAACGCCGCGACCTGCGCGTTCGTCGCCGCCGAACAGCTGCCGCTGACGATCGCCCG
>CBDUBX010000251.1:0-4069 GCA_965365495.1 uncultured Burkholderiales bacterium | reverse complement strand
GGGCGATCAGCCACATCACGAGCTCGATGCCTTCGCTGCCGGCTTCGCGGACGTACTCGATGTGCGGCACCTGCGACAGCCCCGCCGGGTCGTCGATCAGCCGGTCGAGGAAGCGGTTGTCCCACTCGGCGTTGATCAGCCCGGCGCGCGGCCCCTGCAGCTGGTGGCTCATGCCGCCGGTGCCCCACACCTGCACCTTCAGCGGCTCGTCGTACGACTCGATCGCGCGGCGGATCGCCTGGCCGAGCTCGAAGCAGCGCTTGCCCGACGGCACCGGGTACTGGACGACGTTGACGTGGAACGGGATCACCTTCACCGGCCACGCGTCGGGGCTGCCGAACAGCAGGTTCATCGGCACCGTCAGTCCGTGGTCGACCTTCAGCTCGTTGACGATCGTCAGGTCGAAGTCCTGCTGGATCACCGACTGCGCGATGTGCGACGCGAGCTCGGGGTGGCCGACGACCGTCGGCACCGGTCGCGGGCCGTAGCCCTCGTCGGCGGGCTCGAACTCGGCCGCGGTGCCGATCGCGAACGTCGGGATCACGCCGAGGTCGAAGTTCGTCGCGTGGTCGTTGTAGACGAGGAAGACGACGTCGGGGCGGTTCTCGCGCATCCACTGCTGCGATCGTTCGTAGCCGGCGAATACCGGCTGCCAGTACGGCTCGCCGGTCTTGCCGAGGTCGATCGCCGCGCCGATCGCCGGTACGTGCGACGTGTACACCGACGCGGTGACGCGCGCGTGGCCGGCGCCGCCGGCAGCGCCGCTCGCGCCGCTGTGCGCCGCGTCGTCGCCGAGGATGCGCTCGGCGAGCGCCTGCTGCGCGCCGGCTTCCCACTGCTGCCACGCCGGCGACCGCGCCATCGGGCCTTGCGCGTCGCCGGCCTCGCCCTGGTAGCGGTTGCCTTCGGGCCGCCGGCCGCCGCCGACCATCATGTCGCGGTACTGCTGCTCGGTCATGCCGGTCATGCTGCCGGCCATCTGCTGGAACGACAGGCCATCGGTCGCGCCGAGCTTGGCGAGAAAATAGATGTTGCCGCCGGTGCGCATCATCCAGTTCAGGTCGCGCGCGCGGACCGCTGCACGCTGCTCGTCGGTCATCGGCCACGCGGCGAGGTAGGCGTCTTCGTCGGCCTTGAAGCGCGCGCGGTTCTCGGCCTTCATCAGGCTCATGCAGAACTGGTTGAGCCAATAGCCCTTGCGCGACTGGTCGGCGTCGAAGATCGTCGTGCCGGGGATGTCCCGGTACGGTTTGTCGAGTGCCATTTCAGTACCTCCCGGCCGTCCGAAGGTACGGAGACGCCCCCTCGGGGGGCCGCGAACGCAGAGAGCTTGGGGGCGTCATGTCAGGATTCCTCCGGCCAGTACAGGCGCATCGGGTTGTCGACGAGCAAGCGGCGCTGCAGTTCGCGCGTCGGCGCGATGTGCGGGATGAAGTCGACGAGCAGGCCGTCGTCGGGCATGTGGTCCTTCAGGTTCGGGTGCGGCCAGTCGGTGCCCCACAGCACGCGGTCGGGAAAGGTCTCGACAAGCCGGCGAGCGAACGGCACGACGTCGCGGTACGCGGCGCGTTCGCCGTCGAGCGCCGGCGGGCCGGTGAGCGACAACCGCTCGGGGCAGCTGACCTTGCTCCAGATGTTTTCGTGGTCGCGCATCAGATCGACGAAGGCCCGGAACTGCGGTCCGTCGACGGCCAAGCTGACGTCGGGTCGGCCCATGTGGTCGACGACGACGACGGTCGGCAGCGCGGTGAAGAAGTCGCGCAGCTCGGCGAGGTCGGCGGCCTCGAAATAGACGACGACGTGCCAGCCGAGCGGCGCGATCCGCGACGCGATCTCGAGCAGCTCGTCCTTCGGCGTGAAGTCGACGAGCCGCTTGACGAAGTTGAAGCGCACGCCGCGAACGCCGGCGTCGTGCAGTGCCTGCAGTTCGTGGTCGGTGACGCTGCGGCGCACCGTGGCGACGCCGCGCGCGCGGCCGCCGCTGCTCGCGCAGGCGTCGACCAGCGCGCGGTTGTCGGCGCCGTGGCATGTCGCCTGGACGACCACGTTGCGCGCGAAGCCGAGGCGGTCGCGCAGCGCGAACAGCTGCGCCTTGCTCGCGTCGCACGGCGTGTACTTGCGCTCGGGAGCGAACGGGAACTCGTCGCCGGGGCCGAAGACGTGGCAGTGGGCGTCGACGCTGCCGGGCGGCACGCGGAATCGCGGCACGCTCGGGTTCGGGTGCCAATCCAGCCAGCCGGGGGTCTTTTGAAAGCTCATCGTCGCGGGTCCTCGTTGCCGGCGACGACGGCACGGCGCTTCGAGTGCGCCAGCAGGCGGTCGGCTTCCACGCGCCAGTCGGCGCTGCGCGCGAAGCCGGCGCCGCCGCGTTCGCCGAACACGCCGGCGTCGGCGAAGTCGGCGACTTCGGCCTGGCGCGCCGCGGTGCCGTCGGCGCTGTACGGCGCCAGCCCGGCCTCGCGCACGGTCACCGCGACCTCGCGCACCTCTTCCGCGCGCCGCCGGCCGTGCTCGATCACGCGCTGGAAGAAGTAGCTCGCCTGGCGCTCCCAGTCGAAACCGGGGAAGGTCTCGACCAGCGACGCGATCACCGCGTCTTCGACGCCGTGCGCGCGCGCCGCGGTGAAGCTTTCGATCAGCATCGCCTCGAGTCCCTTGACGACGATGCTGCGGCACATCTTCGTCGCGCTGGCGACGCCGAGCGTCGCGCTGGCGACCGCCACGCCGGCGAAGCCGAGCGCGTGCAGCGTGCTCAGCGCGTCGGCGGCGTGCGGCCCGCCGAGGAGCATCGGCACACGGCTGCGGTGCGGCGGCACGCTGGTCATCACCGCGGCTTCGACGTAGCGGCCGCCGGCCTCTTCGACGGCGCGCGCGGCGGCGATCTTCGCGCCCGGCGACGCCGAGTTGAAGTCGACGAACCACGCGCCGTCGGCCAACGCCGGCGCGCACGCCCGCGCGACGGCGACCGCCTGGCTCGCGGTGACCGCCGAGACGACGACGCCGGCGCCGCGCACCGCGTCGGCGTGCGCCGCGGTCAGCGCGACGCGGTGCGCGTCGGCGTGCGCGGCCATCGCCCGCGCCGCGCCGTCGCCGCGGCCGACGACCCGGTCGCACGCGGCCACCGCGACCCCTCGCTCGCGCAGGTCTTCGGCGACGATCTTGCCGACCTCGCCGTAGCCGACGAGCGCGACGCGCACCGCGGCGTCCATCGTCAATCGACGTAGCGCAGCCCGGCCTTGGCCAGCGGCTCGCGCATCGAATACATGTCCAGCCCGAGCACGCCGGATGCGAGCCTGGCGCGCTTGTCGGCCTCGAGCGCCTGGCGTTTCGTCGCCGCGTCGAGCACCGCCTGCGCAGTGGCCGCCGGAACGACGACCACGCCGTCGTCGTCGGCGACGACGACGTCGCCCGGCGTCACCAGCGCGCCGGCGCAGACCACCGGCACGTTGACCGACCCGAGCGTGGCCTTGATCGTGCCTTTGGCGCTGACCCAGCGGCTCCACACCGGGAAGTTCATCTCGTGCAGCGTGCGCACGTCGCGCACGCCGGCGTCGATCACCAGCGCGCGCGCGCCGCGCGCCTGGAACGACGTCGCGAGCAGGTCGCCGAAGTAGCCGTCGCTGCATGGCGACGTGACCGCGGCGACGACGACGTCGCCGGGGCGGATCTGCTCGGCGGCAACGTGCAGCATCCAGTTGTCGCCGGGCTGCAGCAGCACCGTGACCGCGGTGCCGGAGACCTGCGCGCCGGCGAAGATCGGCCGGATCGCGGGCTGCAACAGGCCGACGCGGCCCTGCGCCTCGTGCACCGTGGCGCTGCCGAACGCAGCCAGCGCGTCGGCGGCGCCGGCGTCGGCGCGGGCGATCGAACGGTGGACGACGCCGAGTTCGAACATCGTGGCTGGCTCCGGTAGTCGATTTCAGCGCCCGCGCGCGGCGAGCGTCGCGTCGAGCCGCGGGTAGACGCGGCGCGCGTTGGTCTCGAACACCTTGCGCTTCGCGGTGTCGTCGAGCTGCGGGCAGGCGTCGACGTAGCGCCGCGTGTCGTCGTAGTGGTGGCCGGTCTCGGG
>CBDUBX010000250.1:0-4086 GCA_965365495.1 uncultured Burkholderiales bacterium | reverse complement strand
GGCGGGTCGCCGAACAGCGCGCCGCGCGCGGCGGCGGTGATCGCCGCCACCGCCGGGTGGGTGATGCGGCGTTCGATCGAGATTGCGTAGAAGCTCTCGACGATCTCGTCGCTGCGGCCGACGACGTCGACGCCGTATTGCGCCACCGTCTCGGCCTCGACGACCGATGCCGACACGAACACGCCGGCGCCCTGGCGGCCGAACGCCTTCATCAGTGCACCGTCGGAGAACTCGCCGGCGACCCGCGGGTGCAGCCCGTGGCGCGCGAGCCAGTTGTCGAACTGCGGCCGCACCGACGAGCTGGCGCCGGGAATCAGCATCGCCGCGCCGTTCAGGCACTGCGGGAACGGGCCGCGCAGCGTCGCCGCGAGTGCCTGCGCGGCGAAGAAGCTCATCGAGCTGTCGCCGAGCGGATGGTTGAATGCCTTGATCGCGTAGCGGCTGGTCAGCGGTTCGTCGGCGATCACGAGGTCCATGCGCTGCAACGCGAGCTGCGCCATCAAGTCGCGAAAGCTGCCTTCGGTGCACACCAGCCGCACCGGGTTGGCCAGCGCCAGCGCGGGCTCGAGCAGGCGGTACGCGACCGACTTTGCGACCGCGTCCTCGATGCCGACGCGCAGCTCGAGCACCGTGCCGGCCGCGCGTCCTTCGTGCAGCGCGGCTTCGAGCTCGTTGCCGAGCGCGAAGATCTCGTCGGCGTAGCGCAGCGCGACGCGGCCGTCGTCGGTCAGCTCGAGCTGGCGGCCGTCACGACGGAACAGCCGCCGGCCGAGGCGCGCTTCGAGCAGCTTGATCTGCGCCGACAGCGTCTGCGGCGTCGTGTGCAGCTGTTCGCCCGCGCGGACGACGCCGCCGGCCTTGGCGGTCGCCCAGAAGTAGTACAGGTGTTTGAAGTTCAAGTCCCGCCGCGATGCGCTTTTTACGCATCGAAAAAGTCTAAATATCGAATTTACTTTAGCTTGCGCCGGTCCTAGATTGCCCCGGTGCGCCGCTCGACGCGGCACGGAGCGCAGTCCTGGAGGTCGTGATGCGTGTCAGTACCAAAACCCGGTTTACCGTCGACGCCCTCGTCGACCTGGCCCAGCACCAGCGCAACGGCCCGGTCGCGCTGGCGTCGATCGGCCGGCGCCAGCAGGTGTCGCTGTCCTACCTCGAGCAACTGTTCGCCGCGCTGCGCCGCGACGGCATCGTGCAAAGCACGCGCGGCCCCGGCGGCGGCTACACGTTGGCGCGGGCGAGCGACGAGATCAGCATCGCCGACGTCGTCCGCGCGGTCGACGATCCGACGGCCGACGACGCCAGCGAAGAGCGTCGCGGGCTGGCGTTGTCGCGCGGGCTGTGGCAGCGGCTGCACGCCGAAATGCTCGACCAGATGGCGCGGATCCCGCTGTCGAGCCTGCTGCGCGACGCCGGCGTGCCGGTCGAGGCGGCCGCGCCGCGGCTGCGCCGCGGCTTCGCGCCGTTGCCGACGACCCGGCCGCGAACGCTGGCGCCGAACTCGGTGTTCGCGTTCGGCCGTTCGTTCGCGGTCTGACGCGTCGCGGGCTCGGCGGCGCCGCGTCAGGCGGCGTCGCGCAGCGGCGCGCGCCAGCGCGCGAGCAGTTCGTCGCGTTTCGCGCGAGCGGTCTCGAGCTGGCGCGCCTTCACGTGGCCGTAGCCGCGGATCGACTGCGGAAGGCGCGCGATCTCGGCGGCGAGGTCGCGGTTGGCGGCGTTCAGGTCGGGCAGCAGCGCGTCGATGCAAGCGCGGTACTCGTCGATCAGCGCGCGTTCGGTGCGGCGTTCGGCGCTGCGGCCGAACGGGTCGAGCGGCGTCCCGCGCAGTGCCTTCAGCCGCGCCAGCCACACGAACGCGGTGCGCACCCACGGACCGTAGCGGCGCTTGACCGGTTGGCCGTCGGCGCCGCGCGGCGCGAGCCCCGGCGGCGCGAGGTGGTGGACGATGCGGAAGTCGCCTTCGAAACGCTCGCCGATCGCCGTGACGAAGCCGGCGTCGGTGTGCAGCCGCGCGACCTCGTACTCGTCCTTGTAGGCCATCAGCTTGAACAGCCCGTGGGCGACGGCGTCGGCCAGCGCGCCGGCGCTGCCGCAGGCCGCGGCTTCGGCGCCGGCGACGCGGTCGACGAACTCGCGGTAGCGCGCCGCGTAACTCGCGTTCTGGTACTGCACGAGGAAATCCACACGCCTTGCCACCGTCGCCGCGAGGCCTGGCCGGCGAACGATCTCGATCACCTGCGCGGTCTTGCAGCGCGCCTCGACCGCGGCCAGGTCGTGCGCCGCGCGGCGCCCCCACTCGAACGCGGCGCGGTTGTTGTCGGGCTGCACTCCGTTGAGCTCGATCGCGCGCATCAGCGACGCGTGCGCCAAGGGGATGCGGCCGCGCTGCCACGCGTAGCCGAGCAGCAGCGGGTTGGTGTAGATCGCGTCGCCGAGCACGGCCTGCGCGACCGCCTCCGCGTCGAACGCGCCGACGAGCGACTCGCCGACGCCGGCGCGCACCGCGGCCAGGCAGGCGGCACCGGGGAAGCGCCAGTCGGCGTCGGTGACGAACGCCGCGGTCGGCGTCGCGTGCGTGTTCAGCGCGACGAAGGTGCGCCCCGGCTGCATCACCGTCAGCGTCGGCGCCATCGCGCCGACGATCGCGTCGCAGGCGATCACGAGGTCGGCCTGTGCGGTGTCGACCTTGGTCGTGTGGATCGCCTGCGGGTCGGCGGCGATCTGCACGTGGCTCCACGTGGCGCCGCCCTTCTGCGCCAGCCCGCCGGCGTCCTGCGTGACGACGCCCTTGCCTTCGAGGTGCGCGGCCATGCCGAGCAGCTGGCCGATCGTGATCACGCCGGTGCCACCGACGCCGGCGACGACGATGCCCCAGCGCTGGTCCGCCGTGATCCGCGGCAGCTCGGGCTCCGGCAACGGCGGCAGCGCGGTCGCGTCGGCCGGTGCGCGCGCCGCCGGCTTCGGCTTCTTCAGCGTGCCGCCTTCGATCGTCACGAAGCTCGGGCAGAAGCCCTTCAGGCACGAATAGTCCTTGTTGCAGGTGTTCTGGTTGATGCGCCGCTTGCGGCCGAACTCGGTCGCGACCGGCTCGACGCTGAGGCAGTTGCTCTGCACGCTGCAATCGCCGCAGCCTTCGCAGACGAGCTCGTTGATGAACACGCGCTGCTCGGGTTCGGCGAGCTTGCCGCGCTTGCGCCGGCGGCGCTTTTCGGTGGCGCAGGTCTGGTCGTAGACGATCACCGTCGTGCCTGTAACCTCGCGCAGCGTTAGCTGGACCGCGTCGAGTTCGTCGCGGTGGTGCACCGCCACGCCGCCGGGCAGCGCGACGGCGGCGTACTTCGCCGGCTCGTCGCTGACGACGACGAGCCGCGCGACGCCTTCGGCGAGCAGGCCGGCGACGATCTGCGGCACCGTGTGGCCTTCGGGCCGCTCGCCGACCTGCTGCCCGCCGGTCATCGCGACCGCGTCGTTGTAGAGGATCTTGTAGGTGATGTTCACGCCGGCGGCGATCGCCTGGCGGATCGCCAGGATGCCGCTGTGGAAGTAGGTGCCGTCGCCGAGGTTGGCGAAGACGTGGCGCGTCGACGTGAACGGCGCCTGGCCGACCCACGCGACGCCTTCGCCGCCCATCTGGCTGAAGGTGCTGGTGCGGCGGTCCATCCACACCGTCATGTAGTGGCAGCCGATGCCGGCGAGTGCGCGGCTGCCTTCGGGCACGCGCGTGCTGGTGTTGTGCGGGCAGCCGCTGCAGAACCACGGCGCCCGCTCGGCGACCGTCGACGGGCCGGCCAGCTGCGACTCGCGCGCAGCGACCACGGCCAGCCGCGCGCGCATCCGCTCGCGCGTGTCGGCGTCGACGCCCAGGCGTTCGAGCCGCTGCGCGATCGCCCGCGCGATCAGCGCCGGCGTCAGGTCGGCGGTGGCGCGCAGCAGCCAGTTCTCGCCGGGGTTCGGCCGGCTCCACTCTCCGCGGCCGGCCTCGTCGTCGGCGAACTTGCCGACGACGTTGGGCCGCACGTCGGCGCGCCAGCCGTACAGCTCTTCCTTCAGCTGGTACTCGATGACCTGGCGCTTCTCCTCGACGACGAG
>CBDUBX010000249.1:0-4087 GCA_965365495.1 uncultured Burkholderiales bacterium | reverse complement strand
GGCTCGTCGGCGGCGCGGATGATCGCGATCACCTCGTCGATGTTCAGCAGCACGAGGCGCCGGCCTTCGAGCACGTGGACACGGTCGAGCACGCGCGCGAGCCGATGGCGCGTGCGCCGCTCGACCGTGGCGACGCGGAACGCCAGCCATTCGCCGAGGATCGTCCGCAGCCCCTTGGCCGTCGGCCGGCCGTCGCGGCCGACGACCGTCAGGTTCATCGGCACGCTCGATTCGAGGCTCGTGTGCGCCAGCAGCGCGGCGACGAGTTCGCCCTGCGCGACGCTGCGGCTCTTCGGCTCGAACACCAGCCGCACCGGCGCGTCCTTGCTCGATTCGTCGCGCACCGCGTCGAGCAGCGCCAGCAGGCTCTGCTTCAACTGCACCTGCTCGGCGAGCAGCGCCTTCTTGCCGGCCTTGACCTTGGGGTTGGTCGCCTCCTCGATCTCTTCGAGCACGCGCTGCGCGCTCGTGCCCGGCGGCAGCTCGGTGACGACCAGCTGCCACTGGCTGCGCGCGAGGTCTTCGATCGTCCAGCGCGCGCGCACCTTCAGGCTGCCGCGGCCGCCGCGATAGGCGTCGCGAATCTCGGCCGGCGAGCTGATGATCTGCCCGCCGCCGGGAAAGTCGGGTGCCGGCAGCAGCGCGTGCAGCGCGTCGTCGGCGAGTTGCGGGTCCTTGAGCAACGCGACCGCTGCGGCGGCCACTTCGCGCAGGTTGTGGCTCGGGATCTCGGTGGCCATGCCGACCGCGATGCCGCTCGCGCCGTTCAGCAGCACGAACGGCAGCCGCGCCGGCAGCCGCACCGGCTCGTCGGTCGAACCGTCGTAGTTCGGCTGGAAGTCGACCGTGCCCTCGTCGATCTCGTCGAGCATCAGCCGCGCGATCGGGCTCAGGCGAGCCTCGGTGTAGCGCATCGCCGCCGCACCGTCGCCGTCGCGGCTGCCGAAATTGCCCTGGCCGTCGACCAGCGGGTAGCGCTGCGCGAAGTGCTGCGCCATCCGCACCAGCGCGTCGTAGGCAGCGGTGTCGCCGTGCGGGTGGTAGCGGCCGAGCACGTCGCCGACGACGCGCGCGCATTTCACCGGCTTGACCGAACCGGCGGCCGTGCCGCCGGCGGCCGGCGCCAGCCCCATGCGCCACATCGAATACAGGATGCGCCTCTGCACCGGCTTGTTGCCGTCGCAGACGTCGGGCAGCGCCCGCCCCTTGACGACCGACAGCGCGTATTCGAGGTAGGCGCGCTGCGCGTAGTCGGCCAGCGGCAGCGTGGCGTCGGGGTCGGGCGGCGGCGGGGCGAAGAGGTCGGGCGTCGTCGTCATCGACGGCGGATTGTCCGGCAGGCGCTGTGCGGTGCCGGCCGCCCCTGGTGGGTCAACCAACCGCCGTGCGCCGTGCCGGCCTCGTGCGGCGGCTTCCGGCCGATGGTTGGCAGCTGCGATACGCTGCCGGCAGCCACCCCGTCTTCCGTCACCCGACCCAGCCGGGGCACGTCAGCGTGCCGCACCCGAGGAAGGACCTCGGAACCGGCCTCGTCCAGCAGGTGTTGAGACGAGCCGGCCTGAAGTGAGGCTGAGTTTGGCGCCGTCTGATTCCGGCGGCGCAGAAAGGTGCGCAGATGAAGTTTCTGATCGCGATCGAGCCCGGCACCGAGGACACCGCCTTCGGCGTCGTCGTGCCCGACCTGCCGGGCTGCTTCTCGGCCGGCGATACGCTGGAGGAGGCGTTCGACAACGCCCGCGAAGCCATCGCCGCGCACTGCGCGTTGCTGGCCGAGGACGGCGCGGACCTGCCGGTGCCGCGACCGCTGGCCGAGCTGCAGGCCGACGCCGACCTTGCCGGCTGGGTCTGGGCGATGGTCGAAGTACCGGTCGAGCGCTACTTCGGCCCGGCCGAGAAGATCAACATCGTCGTGCCGGCGGTGACGCTCGCGCGCATCGACGCCCACGCCCGCCAGCACGGCGAATCGCGCTCGGGCTTCCTCGTACGCGCCGCGCGCGCGGCGATGGCGCAGTAGCCACCGCGCGCCGCGTCGACCCGCGGGGCGGCCGCGAAACGCCGCCGGGTCAGTGCGCTGCAGCCGGCAGCCTGAAGCGCGCCACCTCGGCGGCCAGCGCCTGCGCCTGGCCGCGCAGCGCATCGGCGGCGGCGGCGGTCTGCGCGACGAGCGCCGCGTTGCCTTGCGTCGTGCGGTCGAGCTGCTGCACCGCCTGGCCGATCTGCTCGATGCCCAGGCTCTGCTCGCGCGCGCCGGTCGCGGCGTCGCCGAGCAGCGCGTCGACGCGGCTCGACGACTCGACGATCGCCTCGATCGTCGCACCGGCGTCACGCACCGCCGACGCGCCGTCGTGCACCTGCCCGACGTTGCGGCCGATCAGCGACTTGATCTCCTTGGCCGCGGCCGCGCTGCGCTGCGCCAGCGTGCGCACCTCGGCAGCGACGACCGCGAAGCCGCGCCCCTGCTCGCCGGCGCGCGCGGCCTCGACCGCGGCGTTCGGCGCCAGGATGTTGGTCTGGAAGGCGATGCCGTCGATCGTGCCGACGATGTCGCCGATCTGCGTCGACGCCGCTTCGATCGTCGCCATCGTCGCCGCGACGCCCCGCATCGCGCAGCCGCCGGCGGTTGCGAGTTCGGCGTTGCGCCGCGCGAGGTCGGCGGCTTCGGCGGTGCCCGCGGTCGTGTGCTGCACGGTCGACGCCATCTGCTCCATCGACGCCGCCGACTGCTCGAGGCTGGCGGCGGCTTCCTCGGTCCGAGCCGACAGGTCGGACGCGCCGCCGGCGATCGTCGTCGCCGACGCCACCAGCGCGTCGCTCGCGCCGCGGACGTTGCCGACCATCGCCCGCAGCGAGCGCTGCATCCGTGCCAGGTCGCCGATCAGCTCGGCGGTCTCGTCGCTGCCGCGCGGCTCCAGGTTGGCCGTCAGGTCACCTTCGGCCATCGCATGCAGATGGCGGCGGGTCTTCTGCAGACCGCCGTTGACTGCCAGGTAGAAGCAGACGAAGCCGTACCCCGCCGCCGCCGTCGCGGCCACTGCGGCGAGCACCACCCACATCAGCCGCTCGGCTGCCGCGCGCTGCAGGTCGTCGACGTAGATGCCCGAGCCGACGATCCAGCCCCACGCGGCGTGGCCCTGGACGTAGGTCAGCTTGTCGACCGGTTGCTCGCTGCCCGGCTTGGGCCATTGGTACTCGACGAAGCCGCGGCCGTCCTTGCGCACGACGTCGGCCATCGCGCGGAACAGCGGAAAGCCGTTGGGATCGGTCTTCGCGCCGAGCGCCTCGCCGTCGAGCTTGGGGTTGATCGGATGCATCACCATCCGCGGTTCGAAGTCGGTGATGAAGAAGTACTCGCCGTCGCCGTAGCGCAGAGCCGCGACGGCCTCGCGGGCCGACTTCTGCGCTTCCTCGCGGGTCGCCGTTCCGGCGCGCTCCCTGGCATGGGCGTGGTCGACGATCGCCATCGCGATCTCGACGTGGTGCCGGGTGCTCTGCCGCCGGTCTGCCATCGACTCGGTCCACCCGGACCAGACGAGCCAGCCGACGACCGCTCCGGCCGGCACCATGAAGGCCAGCGACACGATCAGCGCCTTGGCCGGAAATCGCAGACGGCGGAATAGTGCCACCCCCGGCGCCGCCAGCGCGCCGATCGGATGCGACCGACGACGAGGCGCGGTCGGAGGGTGGGCGAGGCCGATGGCACGCGCGAGGGTTTGCGACACGACGCGATCCTTTTTCTTGCGAGTTGTCAGCGCGCCGACCCAAGAACCGCCGGGCCGTGCTGCTCTTCTGATCGGTCGCGAGCCGGTGGACTTGAGTGCCGGTGCGCCGGCGCCTTTGCGCCGCGTCAAACGTCGACGTCGACCGCGTCGCCGTGGCGCTCCATCAGCTCGCGCCGCGACGCCGCTTCGCCCTTGCCCATCAGCCGTGTCAGCACCTCGGCGGTCGCGGCGTAGCCGCCGCCGTCGCCGACCGCGTCGCCGTCGCCGCGCCGCCAGCCCACCGGCAGCAGCCGGCGCGTGTCGGGGTTCAGCGTCGTGTCCCACAGCTGCTCGGCGCTCATCTCGCCCAGGCCCTTGAAGCGGCTGAT
>CBDUBX010000248.1:0-4140 GCA_965365495.1 uncultured Burkholderiales bacterium | reverse complement strand
CCCCATTCGAACTGCGGCGTGTTGAACGCCGACAGCTGGACCATCGTCACGTGGACGCGGCTGCGGTCGTGGGCGAGCTCGCAGCGCAGGCTGTCGGTGTAGCCGCGCAGCGCGGCCTTGGCGCCGCAGTACGCGGCCTGCAACGGGATCGACCGGTAGGCCAGCGCCGAACCGACCTGGACGATGCAGCCGGCGTTTCGCGGCCGCATCCGCCGCAGCGCGGCCTGCGTTCCCCACACCGATCCGAGGTAGGTGACCGCGGTGGCGCGTTCGAAGTCCTCGGGCGACGTGTCGGCGATCGGCGCGAAGACCGTGGCCATCGCGTCGTTGACCCAGACGTCGATGCCGCCCCACGTGCGATCGACCGCCGCGGCGGCGGCCTCGACCTGGGCCGCGTCGGCGACGTCGGTCGGCAGCACCAGCGCCTCGCCGCCGGCGGCTTCGACGTCGCGCCGCGCGCCGTCCAGGCCGTCGGCGCCGCGCGCCAGCAGCGCGACGCGCCAGCCGTGACGCGCGAACTCGACCGCGGTGGCGCGGCCGATACCGGCCGACGCGCCGGTGACGACGGCAACGCGCGGCGGATCGGCAGAGCGGAGCGCCGGGTAGGGCATCGGCGAATTCTCGCGGTGGGCGGCGGGCGGCAGCGGGGCGACGTCGACGTCGACGGCGGGGTCGGCGCCGGCGGCAAAGCGCACGCCTGCGATGCGGGGAAGACAATCGGCAGTGTCTCTGGGTTCGCCCTCGACTCGCCGCCGATGAACGCCCCCGTTGCTGCCGACCCCGCTGTCGTCCACCGCCTGCCGGTCGGCGGCATGACGTGCGCGTCGTGCGCCGGCCGCGTCGAGAAGGCGCTGCGCGCGGTGCCCGGCGTGCGCCACGCGGCGGTCAACCTCGCGAGCGAGGTCGCGACGGTCGACATCGACGCCGGTGTCGCGCTGGCGCCGCTGGTCGACGCGGTGCGGCGTGCGGGCTATGACGTCGCCGACACCGAACACGAGCTCGACGTCGGCGGCATGACCTGCGCATCGTGCGTCGGCCGCGTCGAGAAGGCATTGGCCGCGGTCGACGGCGTGCAGCGCGTCGACGTCAACCTCGCGACCGAACGCGCGCGCGTCACCGCGCTGGCCGGCGTCGACGCTGCCGCGCTCGTCGCCGCCATCGAAAGGGCCGGCTACACCGCTCGCCGCGGCGGCGATGCGGCCGACGCCGGCGCGGCAGCCGGCGACGAGTCGGCCGCGGCCCGGCGCCGCGCCGACGGCTGGCGGGTCGCGGCAGCGATGGCACTGACGTTGCCGCTGGTTGCGCCGATGGCGCTGGCGCCGTTCGGCGTCGACGCGATGCTGCCGGCGTGGCTGCAGTTCGCGCTGGCCACGCCGGTGCAGTTCGTCCTCGGCGGCCGCTTCTACCGCGCCGGGTGGCACGCGCTGCGCGCCGGCACCGGCAACATGGACCTGCTGGTCGCGCTCGGCACGAGCGCCGCGTGGGGGTTGTCGCTGTACGTGTGGCTCGCCGGCGCCGGCGCGCACGGCGGGGCCGCGCCGCACCTGTATTTCGAAGCGTCGGCGGCGGTGATCGCGCTGGTGCTACTCGGCAAGTGGCTCGAGACGCGCGCCAAGCGCCAGACCGCCGACGCGATCCGCGCGTTGCAGGCGCTGCGGCCGGACACCGCGCGCGTTCGCCGCAGCGACGGCAGCGAGGTCGACATCGCGGTCGCCGACGTGCGCGTCGGCGACGTCGTCGTCGTCCGCCCGGGCGAGCGCATCGCGGTCGACGGTCGCATCGACGCCGGCGCGACGTCGGTCGACGAGTCGCTGATCACCGGCGAGGCGCTGCCGGTGGCGAAGGCGCCGGGCGACGCGGTCGTCGGCGGGTCGATCAACGGCGACGGCGCGATCGCCGTTGCGACCACTGCGGTCGGCGCCGAGACGACGCTGGCGCGGATCATCCGCCGCGTCGAGTCGGCGCAGGCGGCGAAGGCGCCGATCCAGCGGCTCGTCGACCGCGTCGCCGCGGTGTTCGTCCCGGCGGTGCTCGTCGTCGCCGCGGCCACGTTCGTCGGCTGGGCGGGGTTCGGCAGCGCCGGCTGGGAGGCGGCGCTGATCCACGCGGTGTCGGTGCTCGTCATCGCGTGCCCGTGCGCGTTGGGGCTGGCGACGCCGACGGCGATCATGGCCGGCACCGGTGTCGCCGCGCGCCACGGCATCCTGATCAAGGACGCCGAAGCGCTCGAACGCGCGCACGCGGTGCGCGTCGTCGCGTTCGACAAGACCGGCACGCTGACCGAGGGCCGTCCGGCGCTGGTGGCGCTGCACGCCGCCGACGACGACGGCGGCGAGGACGCGCTGCTGCGCGTCGGCGCGGCGCTGCAGCACGGCAGCGAGCACCCGCTGGCGCACGCGGTGATCGCCGCGTGGCGCACGGCGGCTGTCGGTCGCGGTGCGCCGCCGGCGGCGGCCGATGTGCGGGCGCTGCCGGGGCGCGGCGTGCGGGGCGTCGTCGACGGCGTGGTGTGGCAGCTCGGCAGCCAGCGGCTGCTCGACGAGCTGGGTCTCGACGCCGGCCGGCTCACCGAGCGTGCGCAGGCGCTGCGCAGCGAAGGACGCACCGTGTCGTGGCTGATCCGCGGTGGCCCGCCGGCGGCCGCGGCGTCAACCGTCGTCGTGCCTTCCGCGGCGGCGGCCGACGCAGACACCGACCGCGCCGACGCCGCCACCGCGACGCCTCGGCTCGCCGGCTTTTTCGCGTTCGGCGACGCGCCGAAGCCGGCCGCCGCCGCGGCGGTCGCTCGGTTGCACGCTCTCGGTCTGCGCACCGTGCTGCTGACCGGCGACAACGCCGGCAGCGCCAGGGCGGTCGCGCGCGCGCTCGGCATCGACGACGTCCGCGCCGACGTGCTGCCCGACGCCAAGGCCGACGCGGTCGAGCGGCTGCGCGAAGGCGGCACCGTCGTCGCGATGGTCGGCGACGGCATCAACGACGCGCCGGCGCTGGCCGCGGCCGACGTCGGCATCGCGATGGCCACCGGCACCGACGTCGCAATGGAGGCCGCGGCGATCACGCTGATGCGCGGCGACCCGCGGCTCGTCGCCGACGCGCTCGACGTGTCGCGCCGCACCGTGCGCACGATCCGCCGCGGCCTGTTCTGGGCCTTCGTCTACAACGTCGTCGGCATCCCGCTGGCGGCGTTCGGCTGGCTGAGCCCCGTCTTCGCCGGCGCGGCGATGGCCGCGAGCAGCGTCAGCGTCGTCGCCAACGCGCTGACGCTGCGCCGCTGGCGGCCGGCGCGCGACGTCGGACCCGGCGCCCCGGGCGGCCCGGCCGAAGCACCGGCGACAACGGCGGCGCCGGCGCTGCGGTCCGGTTGAAGTGGTTGGGCGCGTCGAACCCGCTTCCTATAATTTGTTTTTGGGACCGGAGCCGTTCGATGCGCCTACTGGGCAAAGCGCTGACCTTCGACGACGTGCTGCTCGTGCCGTCGTTCTCGCAGGTCCTGCCGCGCGACACGTCGCTGGCGACGCGGCTGACGCGCAACATCGCGTTGAACCTGCCGCTGGTGTCGGCGGCGATGGACACCGTCACCGAAGCGCGGCTGGCGATCGCCGTGGCCCAGGAAGGCGGCATCGGCATCGTCCACAAGAACCTGACGCCGCGCCAACAGGCTGCCGAGGTGGCGCGCGTGAAGCGCTACGAATCGGGCGTGCTGCGCGACCCGATCACCGTGACGCCGTCGACGACGGTGCGCGACGTCGTCGCGCTGACGCGGCAGCACGGCTTCTCGGGATTTCCGGTCGTCGAAGGGCGCACCGTCGTCGGCATCGTCACCAACCGCGACCTGCGCTTCGAGGACCGGCTGGACGCGCCGGTGCGCGACGTGATGACGCCGCGCGACAAGCTCGTCTACGTGCGCGAAGGCGCGTCGCCCGAAGAGGGCAAGGCGCTGATGCACCGCCACAAGCTCGAGCGCGTTCTCGTCGTCAACGACGCGTTCGAGCTGCGCGGGCTGATGACAGTCAAGGACATCACCAAGCAGACCGACTTCCCGAACGCCGCGCGCGACGCCCACGGCAAGCTGCGCGTCGGCGCCGCGGTCGGCGTCGGCGACGGCACCGAGGAGCGCGTCGAGCAGCTCGTCGCCGCCGG
>CBDUBX010000247.1:0-4144 GCA_965365495.1 uncultured Burkholderiales bacterium | reverse complement strand
TGCTGACCGAATCCGACCAGGTGGCGTTCATGAACGCCAACGGCGTCGACGGCGCGAAGTTCGTCGACGCGATGAAGTCGTTCAGCGTCACGACCAAGGGCAACCGGGCGCGCCAGTTGGCCGACGCGTACAAGATCGACGGCGTGCCGGCGATCGGCGTCCACGGCCGCTACTACACCGCGGCGTCGCTGGCGGGCAGCCACGAGCGGTCGCTGGCGGTGGCCGACTACCTGATCCAGCGGGCGCGGCAGGGGGCTTGAGGGCCGGCGCGGCGGGCGGCGCCGGCTCGGCGCCGGCTTGACCGCAACCGACGCCGACACGATTCGGCGCCGGCACGCAACAACAACGGCACGCGCGGGCGAAGTTCACGCCGCCCGCGGCAGGGCGCGCACGGGCGGTCGGTATACTGACCCGCAATTTCCGTGCCGCCGATGGTTTCCGCCGCCGACTCTCTCTTTGCCCTGCGCGCCGCCGCGCGGCTCGCCTCGACCGCGCTGGCGCTGTGGGCGCTGCTCGCCGGCGGCGCCGCCGTGGCCCAGCCGGCCTCGGACCGCGACCAGCCGATGGTCGTGACCGCCGACCGCTCGGCGACGCTCGACCTGCAGCGCCAAACCCTTGTCTACAGCGGCAACGTCGTCGTCACGCAGGGCAGCATGGTGCTGCGCGCCGTTCGCATCGAGCTGCGCGAGGACGCTTCGGGCTACCGCAGCGCCACCGCCCACGGCGCCGCCGGCCGCCCGGCGACGTGGCGCCAGCGGCGCGGCGCCGCCGGCGAAATGCTGCATGGCGAAGCCGCGCGCATCGACTTCGACGGCCGCAGCGACACGCTGCGCCTGATCGGCGACGCTGCCGTGCGCCGGCTGCGCGGCGACACCGTCGCCGACGAGATCACCGGCACGACGATCGTCTGGGACAACGCCGGCGAGGTCTTTCGCGTCGAAGGCGGGTCGACCCCGGGCGGCCGCGTGCGCGCGGTGCTGACGCCGCGGCCGAAGGACGGCGCAGCGGCCACGCCTTCGCCCGCGGCGCCGCTGCAGCCGAGCCGCGCGCTGGAGTCGCGGCCGTGAACGGCGGCGCCGCGGTCGCGCCGCCGGCGGCGGCGCCGGGCCGCTCGCCGGCGATGGACGACGATGCCGCGCCGGCCGGTGCTGCGACCGCTGCCGCCAGCCGGCTCGAAGCCGAGCGCCTGCGCAAGAGCTACGGCCCGCGCACGGTGGTCAAGGACGTCCACCTCGCGGTCGGCGCCGGCGAGGTCGTCGGCCTGCTCGGGCCGAACGGCGCCGGCAAGACGACGACGTTCTACATGGTCGTCGGCCTGGTCCGCGCCGACGACGGCGAGATCCGTATCGACGGCCGCCCGGTGCAGGACCTGCCGATCCACCGCCGCTCGCGGCTGGGGCTGTCGTACCTGCCGCAGGAAGCGTCGATCTTTCGCAAGCTCAACGTCGAGGAGAACATCCGCGCGGTGCTCGAGCTTCAGGTCGACGACCGCGGCCGGCCGTTGAAGAAGCCGCGAATCGACGCGCTGCTGAACAAGCTGCTCGCCGACCTGTCGATCGAGAAGCTGCGCGACTCGCCGGCGCCGGCGCTGTCGGGCGGCGAACGCCGCCGCGTCGAGATCGCGCGTGCGCTGGCGACGCAGCCGCGGTTCATCCTGCTCGACGAGCCGTTCGCCGGCGTCGACCCGATCGCGGTGATCGAGATCCAGCGAATCATCGGCTTCCTGCGCGGTCGCGGCATCGGCGTGCTGATCACCGACCACAACGTCCGCGAAACCCTCGGCATCTGCGACCGCGCCTACATCATCAGCGAAGGCAGCGTCCTCGCCGAAGGCACGCCCGAGGACATCGTCGCCAACCCCGAGGTGCGCAAGGTGTACCTCGGCGAGCACTTCAGAATGTGATGGAGCCGCCACGCTTGGCGCTGCGCGCCTGCGCTGCTGGCCGGCTGGCAGGCCGGCCAGCCCTCGCCAGCCTGTCGCGAGTCGGGGAGGTCCCGGCAGGCGGCCGACCCGCTTCGGGATCTGCACGATGAAGCCTTCGCTGCAGGTCCGCCTGTCGCAGCATCTGGCGCTGACGCCGCAGCTGCAGCAGTCGATCCGCCTGCTGCAGCTGTCGACGCTCGAGCTGCACCAGGAAGTCGGGCAGATGCTCGACCAGAACCCGTTTCTCGAGGTCGACGACGAGACGCCGCTGGCCACCCCGTTCGACGCACCGCCCGACGCGCCGGCAGTCGACCGCGCGGCCGACCGCGACACCGCCGGCGACGGTGCCGGCGACGCCGACGCGGTGCCCGAGATCCGCGCCGACGACTTCAACGGCACCACCGAGCGCGACGACTGGGCCAACGGCACCGAAGGCGACGACTTCGACGGCATCCGCGAAACGCCGGCGTCGTCGGGCAGCTTCGGCGGCGACGGCGACGACGGGGTCGATGCCGAGCGCGGCGGCCCGGCGGCGTCGCTGCAGGACCACCTGCGTGCCCAGGTCGCCGGCATGCGGCTGCCCGACGACGACCGCGCGGCGCTCGAGGTGCTGATCGAGTCGCTCGACGGCGACGGCTACCTCGCCGACGCGATCGACGACATCGCCGCGCGCCTGGCCGAGATGATCGGCGTCGCCGACGCCGACGGCCGCGCGGGCATCGTCGACCGGCTGCGCTGCGCGCTGGCCTGGCTGCAGAGCCTGGAGCCGACCGGCGTCGGCGCGCGTTCGCTGGCCGAATGCCTCGCGCTGCAGCTGCGCACGCGGCCGCGCTGCGCCGCGCGCCAGCTCGCGCTGCGCATTTGCGACCACCACCTCGAATTGCTGGCGCGGCGCGACATGCGCCGGCTGACCGCGCTGACCGGCGCCAGCGAAGCGCTGGTGCGCGAGGCGCAGGCGCTGATCGTCGCCTGCGAGCCCAAGCCCGGTCGGCCGTTCTCGCGCGCCGAAGGCCACGTCGTCGTGCCCGACGTCGTCGTGCGCAAGACCGCGCGCGGCCAGCTGGCGGTGACGCTGAACCCGGACGTGCTGCCCAAGCTGCGGATCAACGACGTCTATGCGCAGGCGGCGCGCGGCCAGCGCGGGTCGTCGGCCAACCCCGGGTTGAGCGCGCGGCTGCAGGAGGCGCGCTGGTTCGTCAAGAACATCCAGCAGCGCTTCGACACGATCCTGCGCGTCAGCAAGGCGATCGTCGAGCGTCAGAAGGCGTTCTTCACGCACGGCGCGATCGCGATGCGGCCGCTGGTGCTGCGCGAGATCGCCGACGAGCTCGGGCTGCACGAAAGCACGATCTCGCGCGTGACGACGGCGAAGTACATGGCCACGCCGCAGGGCACCTACGAGCTGAAGTACTTCTTCGGCTCGTCGCTGTCGACCGAGACCGGCGGCAACGCGTCGAGCACCGCGGTGCGCGCGCTGATCGAGCAGTTCGTCGCCGCCGAGGACACCGCCCGCCCGCTGTCGGACAGTCGCATCAGCGAGATGCTCGAAGAGCAGGGCATCCAGGTCGCGCGCCGCACCGTCGCCAAGTACCGCGAGGCGTTGAAGATCGCGCCGGCGAGCCTGCGGCGCGCGATGTGAGCGCCCAGCGCCCGCGCTGCCCCCGCCCCCGAAGCGCGCCGGGCGGCAGCCGCGCACCCGGGACGGCATGACCGCGGCGACGCTGTTCCTGCCGTGCGCCGCCGGCGTCGAGCCGCTGCTCGCCGACGAGGCCGCGCGGATCGTCCCCGGCGCGGCAGTGCGCGCCGCCCGCGGCGGCGTCGAGGTCGACGGCGACGAAGCCGCGGCGATGCGGCTCAACCTGCACAGCCGGCTGGCGACCCGCTTGCTGTGGCCGCTGGCCAGCGGCCCCTACCGCGACGAGCACGACCTGTACGCGATCGCGCGCGGCGTCGACTGGCCGCGCTGGATCACGCCGGCGCAGACGTTGCGCGTCGACGTCGCCGCGCAGCGCTCGCCGTTGACCAGCCTGCACTTCGCCGGGTTGCGCGTGAAGGACGCCGTGTGCGACGCGCTGCGCGACGCCACCGGCGCGCGGCCGAGCGTCGACACGCGGCGCCCCGACCTGCCGGTCGCGCTGTTCGTCGGCCCAGGCCACGCGACGGTCTACGCCGACACGTCGGGCGCGCCGCTGTTCAAGCGCGGCTGGCGCGACGACACCG
>CBDUBX010000246.1:0-4146 GCA_965365495.1 uncultured Burkholderiales bacterium | reverse complement strand
CGCGCCAGCGCGCCGAGGCGGTGCGCATCGCGCAGGACGCGATGGAGGACTGGCGGTCGATCACCGCGATCGACGCCGCCGCCGGCGTGCGCGACTACGCCGACCTCGCCGACGACGGCCCGACCGTCGTCGCCGGGATCAACGCGACGTACTCGCGAGTGCGCAGCGTGTTCGACGCGGGTGCGATGGCCGCCTCTGGCATGTCCAACGCCAAATCGGTCCTCGTCGAGGTCACGTGGACCGACCGTTCGGGCGAGGTGCAGCGGGTCGAGCTCGTCAGCGTCGTCGCCGGCATCGCTCCCGATCTGGTCGGCTCGCTGTCGGTGACACCGCCGTCGGGCGGCGGTCCGCCGATGGGCCGCCACCCGTCGATTCCGCCGGGCGCGATCGCGGTCGAAGGCGCCGGGGTCAGCGTGTGGCGGCCGCCGCTGCCCGAAGGCACGCCGGGCGATTTCGTCTGGGCGTTCGACCCGCTGACGGGGCTCTTCCGCACCTGCGCGGTCGACCCGTCGATCGCGCTCGCGAGCCTCACCGCCGACGACCTCGGCGACGACTGCCTCGCCGCCGAGCCGACGCAGCATCTGGTCAGCGGCCATGTCCGCTTCGCGTCGACCGCCACCGCACCCGACGAGGCCGAAGCCGAGGCGCCGAGCGGCCCTTCGCTGAACTTCGACATGGTGCTGACGCTGACGACAACGCACCCGGGTCCGACGCCGTACGGCTCGGCGCCGGGGTCGACCGCCGGCACCGGCTGCTACGACTACGCATCGACCGATGCGACGGTGGCCGCGGCGACCAGCAGCGTGCGCTACTACTGCGCGATCGGGCTCAACGACGACGGCGTCTGGGCCGGACGGTTGCGCATCCGCCCCGAGGCGTTCACCACCCCGGCGGCGACGACGTGGACGATCGCCGCCAGCGGCAGCGGGGCCTACAAGGTCTGCCGCTACACGCCGGTGGCCCACGACGCGCCGTCGCGCAACGCCGACCACCCGCTCGACTACCTTGCCGACGGCCAGCCGCCGAACACCAACCTGACGGACCAGAACTTCCTCGTCGTCGCCGCGGCGCACGCGTGCCCGACCGACGCGGTGGCCGCCGACGACTTCGTCAACTCGAACACGCGGCTGCACCAGAACGGCACGACGCACTTCGAGATCGTTCCCGATACGCCGACGCCGCTCTGATCGGCGCCGCGCCCGCGGCGCCGCGGCCCGACGCTCGCGCCTCGCCTGCGCGAGCGCCTCGGCTCGGCGGCCGCGGTTGCCGCTGCGACGACGAGACCCCCGTGCCCGCCGCGGGTCGGTGCCGGCGGCACGACGATACTGACGCGATGCCTGCGCCACCGGCCTTCACCGAGCTCGACCGCACCCGGCTCGCCGAGGCGTTGCGCCTGGCCGAGCGCGCGATCGGTGTCTCCGACCCGAACCCGCGCGTCGGCTGCATCGTCGGCCACGCCGACGGCCGGGTGCTCGGCCGCGGCAGCACGCAGCGCGCCGGCGACGCCCACGCCGAAGCGATGGCGCTGCGCGACGCCGCCGCCGCGGGCCACGACGTCCGCGGCGCGACGGCATGGGTCACGCTCGAGCCCTGCGCCCATCACGGCCGCACGCCGCCGTGCTGCGACGCGCTCGTCGCCGCCGGCATCGGCCGTGTCGTCTGCGCGATCGAAGACCCGTTTCCGCAGGTGGCCGGCGCCGGGCTGGCGCGTCTGCGCGCCGCCGGCGTCGAGGTCGTCGTCGCGCCGGACGACGTCGCCGCCGCGGCGCGCGAGCTCAACGTCGGCTGGTTCGCGCGGCTCGAGCGCGGCCGGCCGTGGGTGCGGCTGAAGGTCGCCGCGTCGCTCGACGGCCGTACCGCGCTGCCCGACGGCACCAGCCAGTGGATCACCGGCGCCGACGCGCGCGCCGACGGCCACCGCTGGCGCCGGCGCGCCGGCGCGATCGTCACCGGCATCGGCACCGTCCTCGCCGACGACCCGCGGCTCGACGCGCGGCTCGCCGAAGGCGCCGAGCGCGACGCCGACGCCGGCACACCGTTGCCGCCGCCGCTGCGCGTCGTCGTCGATTCGGCTGCGCGGACGCCGCGCGGCGCGCGGCTGCTCGCACCGCCGGGTGAAGTGTGGATCGTCACCGCCGCCGCCGCCGTCACCCCGACCTTGGACGGCGATCGCGCCGGCCGCCCCGGCGGGCGAGAACCCGCGACCCCGGCGGGGGGGTTCGGCGACGCCGCCGTCCGACGGCTGCCGTCGCCCGACAGGCGCGTCGACCTCGCGGCGCTGTGCGACGCTCTCGCCGCCCACGGCGTCAACGAAATCCATGTCGAGGCCGGAACGACGTTGAACACGGCGTTCCTGCGCGCCGGGCTCGTCGACGAGCTCTTGCTGTACGTCGCGCCGCGGTTGCTCGGCCCGGGCCGCGGGATCGTCGAATGGCCGGCGTTGCAGCGCATCGATGATGGCATCGAGTGGCGCATCGTCGACACCGCGATGGTCGGCAGCGGGCTGCGGCTGCGGCTGCGGCCTTGTCGATAGCGTTTACATGCGCCGCCGGCGCGCCGCAGCCAGCGCCCGCGTCAATCGCTAAGTACGTGAAAAGCGTGGCCTTTGGCCAGCCGGTACACGTCTTGCAGCATGACGTCCGACCGGCCTCGCGCCACCTTGACGTCTTCGGAGCTCTCGATGTTTCTACGCAGCGCGGTTCAACTGGCTTTGGGGCTCACCCTCGCCGCGACGGTCGGGACGGCTGTTGCCGATCCCACGATCATCACCGGCGTCGACCCGGCGCCGGGCGGTCAGGTCCTCCCTGACCGGGCACCGGCGCTACAGCGCAACACCTTTCTCGCCAGCTTGTCGAGCTATCGCGTCGAAACGTTCGACCTCTACACACCGACCCCGACACCGATCGTCAGCCTCGCCCTGACCGGGATCGGCACGCTGCAACAGGCTGAGCTCGACCCCGAAGATCCCGATCGCCCGCGCGGGTTGCTCGAAGACGATCCATCCGAAGGCCGTTTCAACACCACGCCGGTCGTCGAACCGCCGATCGGGGCACCGACCTGGTGGGAGACGCCGATCACCTTCACGATGCTGCTGAGCGAAACCATCTCGGCATTCGGCTTCTTCTGCACGGACATCGGCGACTTCGACGGCGTTCTGACGCTGCAGTTGCTCAACACCGCGACCGGCGCCTCGGTGGTCGAGCGGATCCCGAGCAGCGGTTCGAGCGGATCGTTGCTGTTCTACGGCATCAGCGACGACGAATTGCGGTTCGACCAGGTGACGTTCGGGATCGACCAGCCGGGCAGCGAAGACACCTGGGATTACATCGGCTTCGACGACCTTGTCTTCGGCAACGTCCGCCTGATCCCCGATCCGCCGGGCGTGCCCGAGCCCGGTTCGCTGCTGCTGGCCGGGGCGGCGCTGGTCGCCGCCGGCGCGGCGCGCAGGACGCAGCGCCGCGCCTGACGCAGCCGGCGGGTTCCGCCGCCGCGACGGCCGACCGCACGCTGCGGTCGGCCGTTTCGTTTTTGTGCGCCACCGGCCGCGCGCGACGACGCGCCGCGCCGGCCCGCCAGGTGCGGCCAGAAGCCGCGACCCCCCACCTACAATTGCCGCGATGCCGATTTCGCCGATTCCGGAACTCGTCGCCGAGCTCGCCGCCGGGCGCATGGTGGTGCTCGTCGACGAGGAAGACCGCGAGAACGAAGGCGACCTGATCCTCGCCGCCGAGCACGTGACGCCGGCGGCGATCAACTTCATGGCGCGCCACGCGCGCGGGCTGATCTGCCTGACGCTGACGCGCGAGCGCTGCGAGCGGCTGCAGCTGCCGCCGATGACGACGCGCAACGGCACGCGCCACGGCACCGCGTTCACGGTGTCGATCGAGGCCGCGACCGGCGTCACCACCGGCATCTCGGCCGCCGACCGCGCGCGCACCGTGCAGGCGGCGGTCGCGCGCGACGCGCAACCGTCCGACCTCGTCCAGCCCGGCCACGTCTTTCCGCTGCAGGCGCACGACGGCGGCGTGCTGATGCGCGCCGGTCACACCGAGGCCGGCTGCGACCTCGCCGGCATGGCCGGATTGCTGCCCGCGGCGGTGATCTGCGAGGTGATGAAGGACGACGGCACGATGGCGCGGCTGCCCG
>CBDUBX010000245.1:0-4150 GCA_965365495.1 uncultured Burkholderiales bacterium | reverse complement strand
ACGTGGTTGCGGCTTTCCAGCGGCACGAAGCGCGCGCCGTGGATCAGCGTCGCGAGCAGCCGGCCTTCGCCGAACGGCACCGCGGCGTCGCCGCGCGCGTGCAGCACCAGCGTCGGCACCTGCAGCCGGCTCGCCAGCGCCGTGACGTCGACGTCCTGGAACGCCGCCAGCGTGCGCGCGGCGTCGTCGGCCGACGCCGTCAGCCGCTCGAGGTCGGCCCACCACCGGTGCTGCTCGGACGAACCTTCGGGCAGGAAGCGGTGCGCGAAGACGCGACGGAACGTCGGGTCGTCGCCGCCCCAGCCGACGCGGATCAGGTTGACCAGCGTCTCGGCCTCGAGCTGCGACCTCGCGTCGCCTTCGCGCCGCAGCGAGCCGCGTGCGTAGGCTCCGGCGAGGATCAGCTGCGACACCCGTTCGGGGTGGCGCGCGGCGTAGGCCACCGCCACCGCGCCGCCCTGCGACATGCCGAACAGCGGCACGCGGGCAAGCCCGAGGCCTTCGACGACCGCCTCGAGGTCGGCGACCCACGCGTCGAGCGACAGATCGGCGACGCCGCGGTCCGACAGCCCGCAGCCGCGCTGGTCGTAGCGGATGTAGCGCCGCTGTCGCGACAGCGCCTGCACCCACGGCCGCCACACCGGGCTGTCGAGGTCGTGCTCGACGTGGCTCAGCCAGTGCGCGACGCGCAGCAGCGGCGGCCCGTCGCCGACGGCGGCCACGGCGATCCGCACGCCGTCGCGCGACGTGACGAAGCGCAGCGTCTGGTGCGGGACCATCGCCGTCGATTGTGGGACCGCGGTCCCACGGCGACGGTGCGAAAACGGGACCGTGGCCTCATGTGCGGGCAGGCTGGCCGCCGGACGATGCAGCCACGCCATCGGGGCGTCGTTGTTCATCATTGCTGGAGCCTGTCATGACCACCGTCCTCTCACCGTCCCCTGCGTCCGCCGACGCCGCCGTCGACGCCGCCGCCGCCACCGCCGCGCGCTACGCGCGGACGATCGAAGCCTCCCGGCGCGTGCGCTGGGACATCGACGCCGACGTCATCCGCGGCCGCGACTTCGACTTCGCCGACACCTTCCTGCCCGCCGGCCTCTCGCTCGTCGACCGGCTGCCCGGGCTGACGCCGGGCCAGCAGCGCCTGATGAGCCACGTGCAGGGGCGCACCTACGCCAACATGTTCGCGCTCGTCGAGCGCTTCATCAGCGCCAAGATGCTCGAGGTCAGCCACGTGCACTGGCTCGGCGACCAGACCGCGCTCGAAGCGATCGTGCGCCTGAGCGACGAGGAGCTGAAGCACCAGCGGCTGTTCCGCCGCGTCGAGTCGATGATCGCGGCGCAGATGCCGGCCGGCTACCGCTTCGTCGTCGAGCCCAACGACGTCGCGGGCTTCGTCCTCGGCAAACGCACGTGGGCGGTGCTGGCGCTGACTTGCCACATCGAGCTGTTCTCGCAGGCGCACTACCGCGCCAGCATCGACGCCGCGCCGGGGCTGTCGCCGCTGTTCAAGGACCTGTTCCTGTTCCACTGGAAGGAAGAGGCGCAGCACGCGGTGATCGACGAGCTCGAGTGGCGCGCCGAGGACGCGCGGCTGGCGTCGGACGCCGAGCGCGACGCCGCGGTCGACGACCTGATCGCGCTCGTCGCCGGGGTCGACGGCATCGTATGCGCGCAAGCCGCGGCCGACGCCGCTTACTTCCTGTCGCTCGCCGGGATCGACGCCCGCTCGGCGACCGCGGCGGCGGTGCCGGCGACGCTCGTCGAGGCGTACCGCTGGCAGTACATGGTCTCCGGCGCGCTGCACCCGCACTTCCAGAAAGTGCTAGGCGCGCTCGTCTCGCCGGCGCAGGGGCAGCGGATCCAAGCGGCGCTGGCGCCGCTGGTGCAGGCAGTGCCGGCAGCGGCGCAGCCGCTGCATTGAGGTTGAGGGTGCAGCCGCTGCACTGAGCGGTCCGCGGCGCAGCCGCTGCACCTGAGCGCCGGCGGCGCCGCCGCTGCGTCAAGGGCAATGGCGCAGCCTTTGCGTCGAGCGTCGGCGACGCCGCGGCCATTTCACGAACCGGCGGCGGCGCCGTCGCGGCAGGTCCCGCATGCGAACATCCCGCGCGTGCCGCCGCCCGCGCCCGAACCGCCGCCGCCGCAACGCGTCGCGCGTGCGATCCGCGCCGACCTGCTCGACTTCACCGCCGAGCCGGCGTGGGGCGCGACCGCCGATGCCGCGGTGCGCTACCGCGCCGACCACTGGCTGCTCGTCGGCGCCGACGGCCGCATCGTCGACGCGGTGCGCGAGCGCCCCGGCCCCGACTGGTACTGCGACGACCACGCTGGGCGGCTGCTGACGCCGGGGCTCGTCGACAGCCACGTCCACGCGCCGCAGTTCGACGTGCTGGCCAGCCACGGCGCCGGCCTGCTCGACTGGCTCGAAAGCCACACCTTCCCGGCCGAGGCGCGCTGGGCCGACGCGGCCGTGGCGGCCGCCGGCGCCGACGCCTTCGTCGCCGCGCTGCTCGCCCACGGCACGACCACCGCGGTCGTCTTTCCGACGGTGCACGCGCACTCGGCCGACGCGGTGTTCGCCGCCGCGTCGGCGCGCGAGCTGCGCATCGTCTGCGGCAAGGTGCTGATGGACCGCGACGCACCGCCGGCGCTGTGCGACGACGTCGCCACCGCCGAGCGCGACAACGAGGCCGGCATCGAACGCTGGCACGGCCGCGGGCGCAACGCGTGGGCGGTGACGGTGCGCTTCGCACTGACGAGCAGCGACGCGCAGCTCGCGCTCGCGGGCGAGCTTTGCCGACGGCACGCCGGCGTGTATCTGCACACCCACGTCGCTGAATCGACCGCCGAGGTCGCGCGGGTCGCCGCGCGTTTCCCCGCGGCGCGCAGCTACGTCGACGTCTACGCCGCGCACGGCCTGCTGCACGCGAAGAGTGTGCTCGCGCACGGCATCTGGCTCGACACCGCCGATCGCAATGCCGTCGCCGCCGCCGGCGCGCTGCTCGCCCACTGCCCGGGCAGCAACCTCTTTCTCGGCAGCGGGCTGTTCGACTGGCACGCGTGCCACCGCGCCGGTTGCCGCGTCGCCCTCGGCAGCGACGTCGGCGGCGGCACCAGCCTGTCGCTGCTGCGCGGCACCGCCGACGCCTGGCGCGTGCAGGCGCTGCGCGGCGAGCGGCCGACCGCGTGGACGCTGCTGCACGCGGCGACGCGCGGCGCCGCGGTCGCGCTTGGCCTGGCCGACGAGATCGGCAGCCTGTCGCCGGGGCGCACGGCCGACGTCGTCGCGTGGGACTGGGCGGTCGGCGCGCCGGCGCTGCGGCGCGACGCGGTCGCGTCGGGCGCGATCGCCGGCATTGCGGCTCAGGGCTTGCATGCGCGCGTGTTCGCGCTGCTGCAACTCGGCGACGAGCGCAACGTCGCCGCGACCTACGTCGCCGGCCGGCCGTTGTATCGGCGCCGCGACGGCTGACGGGCACGCGGCGCGCACGACGACAATGCGCGGCGGCGCAGCGCCGCCGGCGCCGCCGACCTTCGCCATCCATGTTCCGCCTCGAGCTCGCCGGCATCACGAAGTCCTACCCCGCGGTGCGCGCCAACGACCGCGTCGACCTCGCGGTCGCGCCCGGCGAGATCCACGCGGTGCTCGGCGAGAACGGCGCCGGCAAGAGCACGCTGATGAAGATCATCTATGGCGCGCTGCAGCCCGACACCGGGACGATCGCGTGGAACGGCCGGCCGGTGAAGGTCGCGTCGCCGGCTGAGGCGCGGCGGCTCGGCATCAGCATGGTCTACCAGCACTTTTCGCTGTTCGACACGCTGACCGCGGCCGAGAACGTCTGGCTCGGCCTCGACGACGCGCCGCGGCTGGCCGACGTCGCCCGGCGCGTCGCCGACGTCGCCGCGCGCTACGGCGTCGACGTCGAGCCGGCGCGGCCGGTGCACACGCTGTCGGTCGGCGAGCGCCAGCGCGTCGAGATCGTGCGCGCGCTGATGACCGACCCGCAGCTGCTGATCCTCGACGAGCCGACGTCGGTGCTGACGCCGCAGGCGGTGACGCGGCTGTTCGAGACGCTGCGCCAACTGGCCGAGCGGGGCTGCAGCATCCTCTACATCAGCCACAAGCTCGACGAGATCCGCGCGCTGTGCC
>CBDUBX010000244.1:0-4155 GCA_965365495.1 uncultured Burkholderiales bacterium | reverse complement strand
GGCGAGCCCGGCTACAAGGCGCTGAAGAGCGTGCTCGACGGGTCGGTCGCGCAGGCCAGCGACAACCTGCTGATCTACGCGACGAGCAACCGCCGCCACCTGCTGCCCGAGTACATGAAGGACAACCTCGACGTGCGCCACGGCGCCGACGGCGAGATCCACCCGGGCGAAGTCGTCGAAGAGAAGATTTCGCTGTCCGAGCGCTTCGGCCTGTGGATCAGCTTCTACCCGTTCAGCCAGAACGAGTACCTGGCGATCGTCGCGCAGTGGCTGCGCGCGTTCGGCGTCGCCGACGACGAAGTCGCCGCGGCACGCCCGGCGTCGCTGGTCTGGGCGCTCGAGCGCGGGTCGCGGTCGGGGCGCGTCGCGCAGCAGTTCGCGCGCGACTGGGCCGGGCGGCATGGCGGCGCGTGACGGCGACACGCCGGGTGGCGTCGACGAACGTGCCGGCGGCGACGGCGACTCCGCGGACGACACCGCAGGCGGCGACGACGCCGACATCGTCGACGTCGCGGTCGGCGTCCTGCTCGACGACCGCGACCGTTTCCTGCTGACGAGCCGCCCGGCCGGCAAGGTGTGGGCGGGCCACTGGGAGTTCCCCGGCGGCAAGGTCGAACCCGGCGAGGCGATCGTCGACGCGCTCGCGCGCGAGCTGCACGAGGAGCTCGGCGTCGACATCGACCGCGCCGCGACCGCGCCGTGGCGCGTCGACCGCTACGACTACGCGCACGCCCGGGTGCGGCTGCACTTCTGCACCGTGCGCCGCTGGCGCGGCGACTTCGAGATGCGCGAACGGCAGGCGATGGCGTGGCAGACGCTGCCGATCACCGTCGCGCCGCTGCTGCCGGGGACGGTGCCGGTGCTGCGCTGGCTCGCCGCCGACCGCGGCCATGCCGGCGCGATCGCGGCGTCGCTGCCGGCCGCGACCGACGCCGGCGCGGCGCGCTAACCGAGCGTCGCCGGGTCGACCGGCGCGAGCCCGGTCAGTGCCGGTCCGTTCAACACGCGGCCGCGGTCGTCGAAGCGCGAGCCGTGGCACGGGCAGTCGAAGCTGCCTTCGCTGCCGTTCCATTCGACGATGCAGCCGAGGTGCGGGCAGGTGGCGTCAAACGCGCGCACGCTGCCGTCGGTGGCCTTGAACACCGCGACCTTGCGCAGGCCGTGGCGCAACACCGCGCCGCGCCCGGCGGCGACCGCCGAGACGCCGTCGGCATCGCCGCCGGTGAGCCAGTCGGCGTACTGCCGCGCGACGTTGGCCTGGGCGCGGACGAAGCGCCCGGCGGTGCGAAGCGTCTTGCGCGCCGGGTCGTACAGCGCCGCCCATTCGTGGTCGTGGCCGGCGGTCAGCGTCGACAGCAGGATGCCGGCGATCGCGCCGTGCGTGATGCCGTTGCCCGAGTCGCCGGTGACGACGAAGACGTGGCCGTCGCCGGGGTTCTTGCCGATGAACGCGACCGCGTCGACCGGCTCGAGCACCTGCCCCGACCAGCGGTAGACCGCGTCGCCGTCGACCGGAAACCGTGCCGCGGCCCAGCTTTGCAGCGCCGCCCAGCGCGCGTCGCCGTCGTCAGCCTGGCCGGTCTTGTGGTCTTCGCCGCCGACGATCAGCAGGTCGCGGTCGGCGTCGAGCGCGCCGGCGATGCGCACGTAGTGGTACGGGTCGAGCGTGTCCCACAGCTGCAGCCGCGGCATCGCGCCGCGCGCCACCGGCAAGCCGACGACGTAGGTGCGATAGGCCTCCTGCTTGGTGTGCATCACGACGCGGTCGACGACCGGCGTGTTCGTCGCGACGACGACCGCGCGCGCGGTGACCTTGACGCCGGTCGCCGTCGTTACCGTCGCCGGCTCGCCGTCGTCGACGGCGACGACGCGGGTGCCGCCGCAGACGCGGCCGCCGCGGCGCTCGATCGCCGCGACGAGGCCGGCGACGTAGCGGATCGGGTGGATCTCGCCCTGCGCAGGGAAGTGCAGCGCCGGGCCGAGCTCGGCGCCGCCGGCGATCCGCGGCACCGGCACGCCGTCGACGCGCTGCACGTCGGCCAGGCCGGCGCGATGCGCGGCGTCGAGTTCGGCGTCGAGCTCGGCGGCGTCGGCGCCGGGCGGCGCGAACAGATAACCGTCGACGCGGCGGAAGTCGGCGTCGATGCCTTCTTCGGCGCAGATGCGTTCGATGCGGTCGACCGCGGCGCGATGGCTCGCGGCGACGATGCGCGCGCCGCGTTCGCCGTGCACTCGCTCGACCTCGTGGTAGCGGTCGTCGAAAGCGGTCATCAGGTGCGCGGTCGTGCGCCCGGTTTCACCGGCGCCGGGCTGCGCCGCGTCGACGACGAGCACCGAGCGGCCGGTGCAGGCCACCTCGTACGCGACCGACAGCCCGGCGATGCCGGCGCCGACGACGCAGACATCGACCTTGGCATCGGCGTCGAGCGCCGCTCGCTCGGGCAGGCCGGCGTCGAGCCAGTACGAAACGCTGCCGTGGATGGCCGGTGTGCTCAAGTTGCCTCCTGGGTCGATGCCGGGCGGTCGCGGTGCGGCCGCAGCCGCGATTGGCCCGCGACGGCAGCAAGCACGGTGCCCGTGCGCCGGACGGCGCGGGGCGCGTCGCTAAACTCGGTGCGATGGACGACGCGCTCGCCGCGATCCGCTGGAACGCCGACGGCTTGGTGCCGGTGGTGACGCAGGAACACGCCAGCGGCGACGTGCTGATGCTCGCGTGGATGAACCGCGACGCGCTCGCCGCGACGCTGGCGCGCGGCGAAGCCGTCTACTGGAGCCGCTCGCGCGGCCGGCTGTGGCACAAAGGCGAGTCGTCGGGCCACGTGCAGCGCGTGCGGTCGCTGCGGCTGGACTGCGACAGCGACGCGCTGCTGCTGTCGGTGACGCAGCTCGGCCACGACCCCGGCATCGCGTGCCACACCGGGCGCCACAGCTGCTTCTACCGCCGCTGGGACGACGGCCGCTGGGTCGATGCCGACCCGGTGCTGAAGGACCCCGAGGCAATCTACCGATGAGCGGCGGCAACGGCAACGACACGCTGGCGCGGCTGGCCGACGTCGTCGCCGCGCGCCGCGGCGGCGACCCCGACCGCAGCTACGTCGCGCGCCTGTTCGCGCGCGGCGACGACGCGATCCTCAAGAAGATCGGCGAGGAAGCCACCGAGCTCGTGATGGCCGCCAAGGACCGCGACCGCGGCCGTATCGTCGCCGAAGCCGCCGACCTGTGGTTCCACACGCTGGTGGCGCTGGCCGCGCACGACCTGACGCCGGCCGACGTGCTCGCCGAGCTCGAGCGCCGCGAGGGGCTGTCGGGACTCGACGAACACGCGGCGCGCGCCGCCGCGCAGCGCGAACGCAAGGACCCCGGATGACCGACGCCGCCTGCCCGTTCTGCAAGATCGTCGCCGGCACGCTGCCGTCGCGCAAGGTGTACGAGGACGACGAGCTGCTGGCGTTCCACGACATCCAGCCGTGGGCGCCGGTGCACGTCCTCGTGATCCCGAAGGCGCACGTGCCGATGCTGTCCGACACGACCGACGCCGACGCGCCGATGCTCGGCCGGATGCTCGCGCTCGCGCCGCGGCTGATGCGCGAGCTCGGCGTGACCAACGGCTTCCGCACGCTGATCAACACCGGCGACGACGGGCTGCAGGAAGTGCCGCACCTGCACCTGCACGTGATCGGCGGCCCGCGCCCCTGGCGCAAGGGCTGAACGGCCGCGCGCATGGCCGTACCGGCGGAGGCGACGACCCCCGCCTCTTAGAATCGCCGATCGACTGTCACAGGAGCGCAACCATGGGTTCGTTCAGCATCTGGCACTGGTTGATCGTTCTGCTCGTCGTCGTCGTCATCTTCGGTACGAAGAAGCTGCGCAACATCGGCTCGGACCTCGGCGGCGCGGTGCGCGGCTTCAAGGAAGGGATGAAGGGCGCCGGCGACGACACCCCCGCCGACGCCGCCGCGGCGCCACCGCAGCAGGTCGCCAACGCGCCGCGCGCCGACGCGCGCACCGTCGACGTCGACGCCAAGACCAAGCTCTGATCGCCGCGCCGCGCGGGCGTCGCCGACGACATGCTCGACTTCGGTTTCGACAAGATCGCGCTGATCGGCACGGTGGCGCTGATCGTCATCGGCCCCGAGAAGCTGCCGAAGGTGGCGC
>CBDUBX010000243.1:0-4168 GCA_965365495.1 uncultured Burkholderiales bacterium | reverse complement strand
CGTTCGAGCTGATGGAGCACCGGCCGCGCGACCCGGGCGGCGAGGAATACCTCGATTCCGAGAAGTACGAGCTGCGGCACTGGGACTGGGACCGCGGCGACAGCCTCGCGCCGTTCATCGCCCGCGTCAACCGCATCCGCCGCGACCACCCGGCGCTGCAGCGCGACGACGGCCTGCGCTTCGTCGCGATCGACAACGACCAGCTGATCGCCTACGTGAAGACCAGCGCCGACGGCGCCAGCGTCGTGCTCGCGGTCGTCAACCTCGATCCGCACAATGTGCAGTCGGGGTGGCTCGAGCTCGACGCCGACGTGCTCGGCGTCGACGCCGGACAGTCGTTCCAGGTGCACGACCTCCTCAGTGACCAGCGCTTCCGCTGGCAGGGCGCCCGGCAGTTCGTGTCGCTCGATCCGTCGCGGTCGCCGGCACACATCTTCGCAGTGCGGCGCCACGTGCGCAGCGAACGCGACTTCGACTACTTCCTGTGACGGAGCGCGCGATGAACGCCCCCGAGCCCGTCGACCTGAAGACCCCGGAGATCGACACCGGCGACGACCCGCTGTGGTTCAAGGACGCGGTGATCTATCAGCTCAACGTCAAGGCTTTCTTCGACAGCGACGGCGACGGCATTGGCGACTTCAAGGGCGTGACGTCCAAGCTCGACTACGTCCGCGACCTCGGCGTCAACACGATCTGGCTGATGCCGTTTTACCCGTCACCGCTGAAGGACGACGGCTACGACATCTCCGACTACCACGGCGTGAACCCGCAGTACGGCACGCTGGACGACTTCCGCGAGATGCTGGTCGAGGCGCACAAGCGCGGGCTGAAGGTGATCACCGAGCTCGTCATCAACCACACGTCGGACCAGCACCCGTGGTTCCAGGCGGCGCGCAAGGCGCCGGCCGGGTCGCCCGAACGCGACTTCTACGTCTGGAGCGACACCGACCAGAAGTACCTCGGCACGCGGATCATCTTCACCGACACCGAGACCAGCAACTGGACCTTCGATCCGGTCGCCAAGCAGTACTTCTGGCACCGCTTCTTCAGCCACCAGCCCGACCTCAACTTCGACAATCCGGCGGTGCTCGAAGCGGTGTTCGCGACGATGCGCTTCTGGCTCGACATGGGGGTCGACGGCTTCCGCCTCGACGCGATTCCGTACCTGATCGAGCGCGACGGCACGAGCAACGAGAACCTGCCCGAGACGCACGCGGTCATCAAGAAGCTGCGCGCGGCGATCGACGCCAACTACGAGAACCGCTTCCTGCTCGCCGAGGCCAACATGTGGCCCGAGGACGTGCGCGAGTACTTCGGCGACGGCGACGAATGCCACATGGCGTACCACTTCCCGCTGATGCCGCGGATGTACATGGCGATCGCGCAGGAAGACCGCGACCCGGTCGTCGAGATCATGCAGCAGACGCCGGAGATCCCCGACAACTGCCACTGGGCGATCTTCCTGCGCAACCACGACGAGCTGACGCTCGAGATGGTGACGAGCAAGGAGCGCGACTACATGTACCGCATGTACGCCGCCGACCCGCGCGCGCGCATCAACCTCGGGATCCGCCGGCGCCTCGCGCCGCTGATGGAGAACGACACCGACCGCATCAAGCTGATGAAGAGCCTGCTGCTGTCGATGCCGGGGTCGCCGATCATCTATTACGGCGACGAGATCGGCATGGGCGACAACGTCTTCGTCGGCGACCGCAACGGCGTGCGCACACCGATGCAGTGGAGCCCCGACCGCAACGCCGGCTTCTCGCGCGCCGACCCGCAGCGGCTGTACCTGCAGCCGATCATGGACCCGATCTACGGCTACACCGCGCTGAACGTCGAGGCGCAGCTGCGCGAGACGGCGTCGCTGCTGAACTGGACGCGGCGGATGCTCGCGGTGCGCAAGACGAGCCTCGCCTTCGGCCGCGGCCGGCGCGTCTTCCTCAAGCCCGGCAATCGCAAGATCCTCGCCTACCTCGCCGAGCACGGCGACGAAGTGCTGCTGTTCGTCGCCAACCTCGCGCGGTCGGCGCAGCCGGTCGAGCTCGACCTGTCGCGCTTCCGCGGCCGCGTGCCGGTCGAGATGCTCGGCCGCACCGCGTTTCCGCCGATCGGCGACCTGCCGTACCTGCTGACGATCGCCGCCTACGGCTTCTACTGGTTCCGCCTTTCGACCGACGGCGACGTGCCGCGCTGGCACCACGATGCAGCGCCGCTCGACGAGCGCGCGGTGCTCGTGCTGTTCGACGGCTGGACGAGCCTGTTCCGCGACCGCGTGATGCCGTGGCGCATCGGCATGTCCGAGCGCACGCGCGCACAGTTCGAGCTCGACACGCTGCCGGCGCACGTCCAGGCGCAGCGCTGGTACGCCGGCAAGGGCCACGCGGTGACGCGCGCGCGGCTCGTCGACCACGCGGTCTGGGACGTCGACGGCCGCAGCTGGCTGCTCGCGGTGGTCGCGCTCGACGGGCCGCCGCAACCGACGCAGTGCTTCGTGCCGCTGGCGCTGGCGTGGGAGGACCGCGACGACGACGACCGGCTCGCGCGGCTGACGCCCGGCGCAGTGGCCAAGGTGCGCCAGCAGGCGACGGTCGGCGTGATGGCCGATGCGTTCTTCGACGAGGCGTTCTGCCGCGCGGTGCTCGACGCGGTCGACCGCGGCACGACGCTTTCCACCGGCAGCGGCCGGCTCGTCTTCCGCGCTACCGGCGCGTTCGCCGCGCTCGCCGGCGCCGACGCCGCATCGCTGCCGGTCAGCCGGCCGTCGGCGGCGAGCAGCAACACCGTCGTCACGTTCGGCGAGCGGCTGTTCCTCAAGGGCTACCGCAACCTGCGCCCCGGCGTGAATCCCGAGCTCGAGGTCGGCCGATTCCTCACCGAAGTGGCGAATTTCCAGCATTGCGTGCCGGTGGCCGGGTCGCTCGAACACGTCGGTGCCGACGGCACGCCGACGACGCTGGCGCTGGTGCAGGCCTACGTGCCGAACCAGGGCGACGGCTGGGAATACACGCTCGGCTACCTCGAACGCTTCCTCGACGCCTACCGCGGCGACCCCGACGCGGTGCCCGACGACGTCCACGGCGGCTACGTCGCGCTGGCGCAGACGCTGGCGCTGCGCACCGCGCAGCTGCACCAGGCGTTCGCGACGAAAAGCGGCGACGCCGCGTTCGACCCCGAGCCGGCCAGCGCCGCCGACACGACCGCGGCGCTCGAGCGCACGCGTGCTGCGGTCGACGAGTCGCTCGCGCTGCTCGCCGACCGCGCGTCGGCGCTGCCCGGCCGCGAAGACGCCGACGCCCTGCTCGCGCGCCGCGACGCGTTGCTGGCGCGCCTCGCTGCCGCGGCCGCGACGGCGGAGCCCGCGCCGCGGACGCGGCTGCACGGCGACTACCACCTCGGCCAGGTGCTCGTCGCGCGCAACGACTTCGTCATCATCGACTTCGAAGGCGAGCCGTCGCGCAGCTTCGACGAGCGCCGCGCCAAGGGCAGCCCGCTGAAGGACGTCGCCGGGATGCTGCGGTCGTTCAGCTACGCCCGCTACAGCGCGCTGCGCAACGTCGCCGGCAGCCCGGAGGAACTCGACCGGCTCGCGCCGCTCGTCGAGGCCTGGGAACGGCAGGTGCGCACCGCGTTCCTCGACGCCTACTTCGCCGCGGCCGGCGGCTCGCGCAAGCGCGACGGCCTGCTCGAGCTGTACGAGATCGACAAGGCGCTGTACGAGCTGCGCTACGAGATCGGCAACCGCCCCGACTGGGTGCGCGTGCCGCTGCGCGGCCTGCTGGAACTGCTCGACCGGCCCGCGGCCGGCGGCTGACGAAAGGACCCCGGGAATGGAAAACGTCGAGATGCTGATGGAGGCGGTGCGCGCGTTCCTCGCCCAGATCGGCCAGTTCCTGCCGCGGCTGCTGCTCGCGGTGCTGGTGCTCGTCGGCGGCTGGCTGCTCGCCAAGGTGGCGCGCTTCGCGGTCGCGCGCACGCTGCGCGCGGTGAACTTCAACGTGCTCACCGAGCGCTCGGGGCTCGACGGCTTCCTGCGCCAGGGCGGCGTGCGCAGCGACACGTCGGCGGTGTTCGGCGCGCTCGTCTACTGGCTCGTGCTGCTGGCGGCGCTGATCATCGCCTTCAACGGCCTCGGGCTGACCTACATCACCGACCTGCTCGGCCGCGT